>NZ_JALPKP010000060.1:0-30502 GCF_051383635.1 Geodermatophilus sp. CPCC 205506
ACTTGGCCGCGGTCGCCGACCCGGCGGTGCGGGCGGCGGTCGAGACCCCGATGGACGCCGTGGACGACGGCTGGGACGACGGCGCCGACCCCGCCGCGCTCGCCGGGGCGGTGCTCGCGCTGGTCGCCGCGGCCGGCACCGCACCGGGGGAGCTGCCGTGGCTGGCCGAGCTGGCGCTGCCCGACGCCGACGGGGGCTGGGCGCCGGCGGGCGAGCTGGTGCTGCCCGGGTCGCCGTTCGCCGCGGCGATCGAGGAGGGCGCGCTCGGCACGCTGGGTGCCGCGCTCGACGCCGATCCCGCCGTCCTCCGCGCGGTCGGCGTCCTCGACGGCTTCGCCCTGGCCTGGGCCGAGGACCCCGACGACCTCGACGTCGACCGCGCCGAGGACTGGGCGGACGCGGTCCTCGACCGGCTGCCGGCCGGCGCGCCGCCGCCCCGCTGGCCCCGGCTGACCGCCGTCCGGGACCTCGAGCTGGTCGCCGACTGGGCGCGGGCGCTGCCGCTGCTGGCCACGCTGCCGGCGGAGGCGTGGGCGGACGTCGTCCTCGACGGGGTGAGGGTGCCCGGCTACCTGCGGTGGTGGCTGGCCACCCACCCGGTGCTCGACGGACGCCGTCCCGACCGGCTCCGGCACCCGGACGGCGCGGAGCTACAGGGACTGTACGAACCGGCGCACGCCGAGCCGGACCTGCTGGCCCTGCTCCGCCCGCCGGCGACCGTGGCCGACGTGCTGGCCGACGTCGACGGCGCGCTGGACCTGCTGGACCGGCTCGGCGACCCGCGGCGGACCGTGCCCCCGACGGTGCTGCGGACCGTGTACGCGCGGCTCGCCGAGGCGCTGGACGGGGTGGACGTCGAACCACCGGAGCGGGTGCGCGTGGCGCCGGACCGCGTCGTGCCGGCCGAGGCCGCCGTCGTCCTCGACGCGCCGTGGTTGCAGCCACTGGCCGGACGGGCGCTCGTGCCGGCCGGCGGCGCACCCGGCGCGGTGGCCGACCTGCTCGACCTCCCGCTCGCCGGCGAGGTGGTGCCTGCGACGGTGGAGAGCCGGCCGGCGCGGCAGCTGGCCTGGGCCGACGTGCCGGGGGCGGCGCTGGCCGCGGCCCGGCTCGGCGCCGGCCGGCTGGTCGGGGAGGTGGCCGTGCACGAACCCCTGCGGGCGGGCGGCGCGACGGTGCCGTGGTGGCCGGGGGAGGGCGTCGACCACGTCGACGGGACGCCGGCCGCGCTGGGCCGGGCGCTCGCCTGGCGGGCCGGGGCGTGGCCGCTGCGCCAGGCGCTGGCCGAGGCCTTCGCCGAACCGCACCGCGCCGACGCGCTCGCCGCCGAGGACGGCGTCACGCCCTGACGCGGAAAGTCCGGGTCGGGCCCGCCGCCGAGCACGCCGCCGGTCGGCGGACCGACCGGCGGCGCGTCCCTCGGTAGCGGGTCTCGGCGATCCCGGCCCCCTGCAGGGCCCGCCGCCAGCGTGCGAGCGGTGGGGGGCAGGGGTTCTCACTCCGGTGGCCCCCTGCAGGGGCCCGCCGCGAGCGGGCGAGCGGTGGGGGGCAGGGGGTCCTTCTAGTACCAGCGCGGGATCGGCATGGCGCCCGGCGCGTGGCCGTGCGCGGACGACGGTCGCCCGCCGCGCCCGCCGGCCGGTGCGCCGGCCGTCGGCGCGTGCTGGGTGCTGGTCCAGCAGCGGTGCAGCGACAGCCACTGCGCGGCGGTCAGTGCGCCGGCCCGCGTGGTCGGGGGCAGGCCCTCCTGGCGCAGCCAGCGGATGCCGGCCGTGCCGGGCAGGGAGGACCGCAGCGCGGCACCGAGCGCGGCGCCGGGCTTGGCGAGCACGGCGTGCACCAGGCGGTCGAAGGCCGCGGCCTCCTCCTCGGGCAGCTCGGCGCGGGCGGTGGCGGCCGCGCCGTCGACGGGGCGGTGGGGACGTGACAAGGCAGACCTCCGGTGGAGGCGGGGCGGCGCGCGGAGCGCCACCACGTACAGGGACTGGATGCGCCCGCGCACGGCGGGCGGGACGGCGGGGAGCAGGGCTCGACCCGCGGTGCGTGTCGCTCGGGGGGAGATCAGGACCGCATGGGAGAACGGTAGGACGCCGCCGTCGCGCCGTCGACGGGTTTTCCCACCGTCGGTCCCCGCGGTGACCGCGACGATGCTCCCCCGCGGGGACCGCCGCAACGCTCTCCCCGGAAACCGCCCCTGGGGACCGCCGTGACGGTCCGCGCGGTCAGCGGCCGGAGCGGCCGGCCTTGCGCTGCTGGTGAGCCTCCCACCTGGCGCGGTCGCGCTCCCGGGCGTCCTTGTTCTTCTCCCGCTGCGCGGCGCGCCGGCGGGCTCGGGCGAGCTCCCGCTCCTCGAAGGAGGGGTGCTGGTCCCAGTTGCCGGCGAGCACGGCGACGACCCAGAGGCACAGGCCGAGGATGGCGACGAACGCGGCGAGGATCGGGTCGAGGAGCAGGAAGGCCAGCGCCGTCGCGACGACCCAGACCCCGCCCCACACCATCAACCGGCTCGACACACCCCCAGTATCCCTGCCCGCGGAGTGCTCGGAGGCGAGGCCAGGGCCGTCCGGCCCTTGCTTCCGCGGGCAGCGGTCCCTACGGTCGGGGCAAGCGGTTCAACAGTCAGCCGTCGCACTCGTGCCGGACTCCGTTCCGCAGCTCGGCCCCCGGGGCCGGAGCTCGATCGAGTCCTCTCTCCCGAGAGGCGCTTTCCGTGACCGCTACCTCCATCACCCCGACCGACGAACTCGTGTCGATCACGGTGGCCCACACCGCGTCCAGCGTCCGCCTGACCGTCGTCGGTGAGATCGACTCCAGTTCCGCGCCGGCCCTCCGCCTGGCCGTCGACGACGTCCTCGACGGCGGCGTGCGCGAGCTCGTCATCGACCTCGACGGCGTCACCTTCCTCGACTCCGCGGGGCTGTGCGTGCTCGCCGGCGCCCACCGCACGATGACCGACGCCGGCCTCCGGCTGCGCGTCCTCGCCTCCGGCCGGGCTGTGATCCGGCCCCTGCAGATCACCGGTCTGTGGGAACTCCTCGCCGTGGAGCAGGTCGAGCCGGGAGCCGGCAGCGCCGCCTGACCTCGGCGTTCACCTCGTCGTTCGCGACGTCCCCCTACGTGCGCCGACCGCCGGCGACGTGCTCCACCCCGCGTGCAGCACGGTGCGTGCCGCGTCGATAACGACCCCGTAACGAATTGCACGCGGTCACTCGCACGATGCTTCCCGTCCGCTGACCGGGCACCTACTGTCGCCGCTCAACCGACGTCTGTGACCCACGTCACAACCGGTTGGTCCAGGCAACGGTCCGGCGGCGGGGAGGTGGTCGTGCTCGCAGTCAGCAACCTCGAGGTCGTCTATGACGACGTCGTCCTGGTGTTGCGCGGCGTGAGTCTCGAGGTGCCCGAGGGGCAGATCGTCGGCCTGCTCGGCGCCAACGGCGCGGGCAAGACCACGCTGCTGCGCGCCCTGTCGGGGCTGCTGGACATCCACCACGGCGAGGTCACCCGGGGTCAGATCGCGCTGGACGGCGAGCGGATCGACCACCTCGACCCCCAGCAGATCGTCGCCCGGGGCATCAGCCAGGTGCTCGAGGGCCGCCGGGTGTTCGGGGAGTTCACCGTCGAGGAGAACCTGCGGGTCGGAGCCCACACCAAGTCCAAGGACCGGGTGGCCAACCTGGAACGGGTCTTCGACCTCTTCCCCCGGCTGCTCGAGCGGCGCACCCAGGCGGCCGGCTACCTCTCCGGCGGCGAGCAGCAGATGCTCGCGATGGGCCGGGCGCTGATGAGCAACCCGCGCTACCTGCTGCTCGACGAACCCAGCCTGGGGCTCGCGCCGCAACTGGTCGGCTCGATCCGGAACCTGATCGCGGCGATCAACGAGCAGGGCACGACCGTGCTGCTGGTCGAGCAGAACGCCTCGATGGCGCTGTCGATCGCCGACCACGGCTACGTGCTGGAGACCGGGCGGGTGGTGATGGACAAGCCCGCCGCCGACCTGCTCGCCGACGACGACATCCGCGAGTTCTACCTGGGCCTGGGCGCCGAGGGCAGCGAGCGGTCGTTCCGCGACGTCAAGCACTACCGGCGTCGGAAGAGGTGGCTCTCGTGAGCGAGCAGGTCGAACCCGACGACTCGGTGAGCGAGCAGGCGCCGGTCGTCGAGGTCACCGACGTCACGCTGAAGTTCAAGGGCGTCACCGCGATCAACGGCGTCTCGTTCGCCGTCGGCGCGCAGGAGCTCTTCGCGATCATCGGCCCCAACGGCGCGGGGAAGACGTCGATCTTCAACGTGCTCTCCGGCGTCTACCGGCCGCAGCAGGGCACCGTCCGGTTCCTCGGCGAGGACGTGCTGGGCCGGGCG
The DNA here is from genome assembly GCF_051383635.1 of Geodermatophilus sp. CPCC 205506. NCBI lineage: Bacteria > Bacillati > Actinomycetota > Actinomycetes > Geodermatophilales > Geodermatophilaceae > Geodermatophilus > Geodermatophilus sp. CPCC 205506. The sequence continues at coordinate 4,363 of NZ_JALPKP010000060.1, forward strand.
CCGCACGACATCGCCGCCCGGGGCATGGCCCGCACGTTCCAGAACATCGAGCTGTTCGAGAACCTCACGGTGATCGACAACCTCATGCTCGGCCGGGCGCACCGGGTGCGGTACGGGATGCTCTCGGCCGCCGTCTGGTTCGGCCGGGCCCGCCGCAGCGAGCTGGTCGACCGCGCCGCCGTCGAGGAGATCGTCGACTTCCTCGAGCTGGCCGCCTTCCGCGGCTCCCCGGTCGGCCTGCTGCCCTACGGCATCCAGAAGCGGGTGGAGCTCGGCCGCGCGCTGGCGATGGGTCCGCGGCTGCTGCTGCTCGACGAGCCGGTGGCCGGCATGAACCTCGAGGAGACCGAGGACATGGCGCGCTTCATCCTCGACATCCGCGACGAGCTGCAGGTCCCGCTGATCATGGTGGAGCACGACATGGGCCTGGTCATGGACCTCGCCGACCGGGTGATGGTCGTCGACTTCGGCGTCCCGATCACCACCGGCACCCCGGCGCAGGTGCAGGAGAACCCCGACGTCATCAAGGCCTACCTCGGTGAGGACCACGCCACCGGCGGCCGCCGCAGCCAGGCCGCCCCCACGAGCGGAGGCACCCCATGACGGCGACGGTCGAGCGCCCCACCGGCGCCGCCCCGGCGACCACCACCACGATCGTCACGCGGGTGCGAGACCGGGCCGCCGCCACCCCGACCGCCGTCGCGATGCGCTCCAAGGAGCTCGGCCTGTGGCGGGAGACCAGCTGGGCGGAGTACTGGGACGAGGTCCAGGACGTCGCGCACGCGCTGCTCGCGCTCGGCGTCCGGCGCGGCGACCGGGTGGCCATCCAGTCGGAGAACCGCCGGGAGTGGCTGACCACCGACCTCGGCGCGGTGGCGATCGGTGCGGTGACCGTCGGGCTCTACCCGACCAACCCCGCCGCCGAGGTGGTGCACGTGCTCGCCGACTCCGGCGCGGTGGTGCTGCTCGCGGAGGACCAGGAGCAGCTGGACAAGGCACTGGAGGTCGGCGACCGGACGCCGGAGCTGCGGTCCATCGTCTACGTCGAGCCGCGCGGCATCCGGGGCCGCTACCGCGACCCGCGGCTGCTGCACTGGGCGGAGTTCCGCGCCCGCGGCCGCGAGCACCGGGCGGCGCACCCGGGGGCGGTCGAGGAGGCGATGGCCGCCACCCGGCCCGGCGACCTCATGACGCTGATCTACACGTCCGGGACGACCGGTCTGCCCAAGGGCGCGATGCTCACCGTGGCCAACGTGGAGGCGACCATCGGCGCGCTCACCGGTGCCGGCGGCCTGCTCGACCCGCCGGCCGGGGCGCGGGACCTGGCGCTGTCCTACCTGCCGCTGTGCCACGTCGCCGAGCGGATCTTCACCACCTGGAACAACGCCGCGACCGGCATCCAGGTCAACTTCGCCGAGTCGATCGACACCGTGCCGGCCAACCTGCGCGAGATCCAGCCGACCTTCTTCTTCGCCGTCCCGCGGATCTGGGAGAAGCTGCTGGCCACCGTCCAGGTCCGGCAGGCCGCGGCCAGCCCGATGAAGGGCGCGATCGGCCGGGTCGGGATGAAGCTCGCCGCGCAGGTGGGGGAGACCCTCGCCCGCACCGGCGGCCGGCACACCGCCGGGTCCCGGGTGCGGTACGGGCTGGCCTGGGTGCTCGTCGTCCGGGCGCTGCGCGAGCGGCTGGGGCTGCGGCGGGTCCGGTGGGCCGGCTGCGGGGCGGCACCGGTGTCGCTCGACGTGCTGCAGTTCTTCCTCGGCCTCGGCGTGCCGGTCTACGAGGTCTACGGGATGACCGAGAACACCGCCTCGGCCACCGCGAACCGGCCCGGCACCTGGCGACTGGGCACCGTCGGCGTCGCGCACGACTCGGTCGAGCTCCGGGTCGACGAGCGGACCGGCGAGATCCTCACCCGCGGGCCGGCCACCTTCGCCGGCTACTGGAACCGGCCCGACGCCACCGCCGAGGCCGTCGACGCCGACGGCTGGCTGCACACCGGCGACGTCGGCACCCTCGACGACGACGGGTTCCTGCGGATCACCGACCGCATGAAGGACATCATGATCACCGCAGGCGGCAAGAACATCGCCCCGTCGGAGATCGAGAACGCGCTCAAGGTCAGCCCGTACGTCAAGGAGGCGGTGCTGATCGGCGACCGCCGTCCGTACCTGACGGCGCTCATCGGCATCGAGCCTGACACGGTCGGCGACTGGGCGCAGCAGCAGCGCATCCCGTTCACCACCTACCGCGACCTCACCGAGAAGAAGGAGGTCCTGGAGCTGGTGCAGGGCATCGTCACCGACGTCAACAGCCGGCTGGCCACCGTCGAGCAGGTGAAGGCCTTCCGGCTCCTGCCGAAGATGCTCGACCACGAGGACGGCGAGCTGACCGCCACCCAGAAGGTCCGGCGCGCGGCCATGGCCGAGCGCTTCTCCGGCCTGGTCGACTCGATGTACCGGGGCGCCCGGTGAGGGACCTGCTCCTCACCCTCATCCGCGGGCTGGCCTTCGGCTCGCTCTACGCGATGCTCGGGATGAGCTTCGTGATCATCTACAAGGCCTCGAAGGTGATCAGCTTCGCCCAGCCGGCGCTGATGCTGGCCGGCGCGGTGCTGGTGAGCTACCTGGCCGGACCGGTGGGCTTCTACCTCGCCGTCCCGCTGGCCGCCGTCGGCATCGCCACGCTCGCCGTCGGCCTGGAGCGGACGACGATCCGCCCGATGATCGGCCGGCCGGTGTTCGTCGTCGCGATCATCACCCTCGGCCTGGACGTCGTGATCCGGGTGGTCGTCAACCAGTTCATCGGCCGCGACGTCCGCAACGTCGGCGACCCCTGGGGGCTGTCCACGGTCGAGGTGCTGGGGCTGCCGATCCAGGAGCGCTACATCGCGATGGTGATCGTCCTGGTGGTCGTCTCGGCCGCGCTGTACGCCTTCTTCCGGTACAGCCGCTACGGGCTGGCGATGCGCGCGGCGTCGCTGGACCAGGAGGTCGCCCTGGTCCAGGGCGTCTCCGTCGGCGGGGTCATGGCGATGTCCTGGGCGATGGCCGGGGCGCTGGCCGCGGTCGCGGGGGCGTTCATCGGCACCGGCGGCGGGGTGGACCAGTCGACCTGGGTCATCGCCCTCAAGGCGTTGCCGGCGATCATCATCGGCGGCCTGGACTCCATCGCCGGCGCGGTGGTCGGCGGGCTCGCCGTCGGCGTCGTCGAGGCGCTCGTGGCCACGTACCAGGACGAGTTCGCCCCCTGGCTGGGCCCGAACTTCTCCCTGGTCTCCCCGTACGTGCTCCTCCTGGTGGTGCTGCTCGTGCGGCCCTACGGGATCTTCGGCACCCGAGAAGTGGAGCGGGTGTGACCGGGCTCGCGAGGTCACCAGTGGACACGGCACCGCGCGGCACGAGGCCGACGAGCGCCGGCGAGGAGGACTCGTGACCGCCACCGAACGGCGCGCCGAGGCCTCCGTCCCCGAGCCGGCGCGAGCCCGCGGACGGCGACCCCGCGGCCGCCCGGCGCTGTACACCGACTACGCGCAGGACCTCGCGCTGCTCAACACCCGGGGCAAGCGGATCGGGATCGGGCTGCTGGTCGTCGTCGCGCTGCTGATGCCGTTCCTGCTGCAGGACGACCTGCTCCGGCTGCTGGCCACCGGCGCGGTCCTGGCGATCGGCGCGATCGGGCTGAACCTGGTCACCGGCTACGCCGGGCAGGTCTCCCTCGGACACGCCTTCTTCCTCGGCGTCGGGGCCTACACCGCGGCCGTCCTCTCCGGGGACCCGGAGGACGACCGGCTGGTGGGGTTCGGCATCACCCTGCTGCCGGTCTGGCTGCTGTCGGCGGGGGCCGTGGCGGCGCTGCTCGGGCTGATCGTCTCCCCGCTGGCCAGCCGGCTGCGCGGCCTCTACCTGGCGATCGTGACCCTCGGGCTGGTGTTCCTCGGGGAGCACGTGTTCCGCGAGTGGGACGCGGTCACCGGCGGCGCGGGCGTGGGCCGGCCGGCGGCCGACCCGGTGCTCGGGGTCGACCTGTCCCGGCGCACCGAGTCGTTCTCCGCCGACCAGCAGATGTACTGGCTGATGATCGTGCTGCTGATGGTCTTCGCCCTCGTCGGGCGGAACATCGCGCGCTCGGCGGTGGGGCGCAGCTTCGCCGCCGTCCGCGACCGGGACATCGCGGCGGAGATCACCGGGGTCGACGTCCGGCGGGCCAAGCGGCGCGCGTTCGTCATCTCCGGCTTCTACGGGGGCTGCGCCGGGGCGCTGCTCTACTCGATCACCGGGTTCATCGACCCGGGCTCGTTCGGCCTGCTGCTCAGCGTCCAGTTCATCGCGATGGTGCTCATCGGGGGAGCCGGCACGATCTCCGGCTCGATCATGGGCGCCTTCTTCATCGCGCTGCTGCCGCGGCTGACCCGGGAGCTGCCGGCCTACCTGCCGTTCCTCTCCTCCTCGGCGACCGAGTTCCCCAACGTCTTCCAGGTGGAGACGTTGCTCTACGGCCTGCTGATCGTGCTGTTCCTGATCTTCGAGCCCCGGGGGCTGTTCGGGATCTGGATACGCGCACGCAACTACTGGAAGGCCTGGCCCTTCAGCTACTGAAAGGACCCCGCCCCCCTCACCCCTCGCACGCTCGGGGCGAGCCTCCGGACGGGGCCGCCACGCAGACTCCCGCGGGCAGAGCCGCCCGCAGGGCACACCGACCGGCGCCGGTGCCGGCAGAAGGGAGCACCATGAGGAACACCCCGCGCCGGAGGACTGGCCTCCAGCGCCGCAGACTGGCCGCCGCCTCGATGGCCGGCCTCGCCGTCCTCGCCGCAGGCTGTCGCGGCGGCGGTGAGGACCCGGGCGACGGTGGAGGTGGCGACGGCGGCGTCGCCACCGACGTCGGCGTCACCAGCGAGCCCTGCCCGGACGCCGTCAACGCCGACAACGGCTGCATCTACCTGGGCACCCTGTCCGACCTCACGGTGGGGCCGTTCGCCGCGCTCGGCCCGGCCATCACCGAGGGCCAGGCGGCGTTCTGGGCCCGGGTCAACGAGGAAGGTGGCATCGGCGGCTACGACGTCGACGTCGCCACCTACGTCCGGGACAACCAGTACAACCCGCAGGTGACCAACCAGGTCTACCAGGAGATCAAGCCGGAGGTCCTGGCGCTGGCGCAGACCCTCGGCTCGCCGCCCACCGCCTCCATCGTCGAGGACCTCGACGCCGAGGACATCGTGGCCGCACCCGCCGGGTGGACCTCGCTGTACCTGTTCCAGGACGTGATCCTGGAGAGCGGGGCGACCTACTGCGCCGAGGCGATGAACGGCATCGACTACGCGGTCGAGACCTACCAGGCGCAGTCGGTGATGGCGATCCACTACGCCGGTGACTACGGCGAGGACGGCGCGGCCGGCGCCAAGGTGGCCGCGGACGCCAACGGACTGCAGTTCGCCAACGTCGAGACGACCGCGGGCCCGGACAACCAGGCCGCCGCGATCGCCGCGATCCGCGACCAGCAGCCCGACGTCGTCCTGCTGACGGTGGGGCCGACGGACACCGCGGCCATCGTCGGCCAGGCCGTCGCCGGAGGCTTCCAGGGCCGGTTCCTCGGCTCGTCGCCGGCGTGGAACGTCGCGCTGGGTGCCTCGCCGGCCGGGCCGGCGCTGCAGGCGTCCTACCAGGCGCTCGGCCCGTGGGCGCCGTGGGGCGGTGACACCGAGGCCCACCGGGCGGCGATCGAGGCCATCGGGGACGTCTCGCCCAACGAGGGCTACCTGCAGGGCTGGTTCTGGTCCTACCCGCTCCGGGCGGCGCTCGAGGCCGCCGCGGAGGCCGGCGACCTGACCCGCGCCGGTGTCCGGGAGGCGGCCGAGAACCTGGAGGAGGTCGACTACGAGGGGCTGCTCCCCGAGGGCTCGGGCAACTACGCCGGTGGGCCGAACGAGGTGGCCTCGCGGGCGACCTACATCAGCAACGTCGACCCGAGCGCCCCGACCGGGATCACCCTGGTCGAGGACGCGTACACCGGGCCGACCGCGGAGGCCTACGAGTTCAGCGGCCCCTGCTACGAGGTGGAGGACCTCGGCTGAGCTGAGCCGAGCTCATTCGGCGGCCGGTTCCCCCGTCATCCGCGGGGGGACCGGCCGTCGTCGTGCTGCGCCTGCTCGACGGCCCGGGCCAGCACCGCGGCCGGGACGGTGTCGGCCAGCAGCAGCGCCAGCCGGGTGAGGAAGGCCTCCCGCCCGTCCGCGGACGCGCGGTCCAGCCCCTCGCTGAGCACCCGCCACGCGGTCTCCAGGTCCGTCTCGGCCGGGCGGTCCGGCTCCCGGACCGGCCGGGTCCCGGCCGGCGCGCGCCCCGCGCGCACCGCGGCCGCGCCGTCGGCGAGCCCGGCCGGCCCGGGCAGCCGGCACAGCAGCAGCCCGTCCGGGCGGACGACGACCACCTCGCCCGGCTCCGCCCCGAACGCGCCCGCCACGGCGCCGTCGGGGTCCTCGAGCACGATCCCGCCGCCGGGCACCGGCCCGTCCGGCGGGCCCACGAGCAGTGCCCGCACCGGCTCCGGTGCGAGCTCCCCGGCCAGCCGGTCCACGCCGGCCGCGAGCTCCGCCGCCGCGACGCCGACGCCGACGACGGCGAAGCCGGTGCCCCGCTCGGCGTCCAGCGACGAGGAGCGCGGGCCCGCGGCCGTGCGCACCCGAGCGGCCCGGTCGGCCAGCGGGTCACCGGGGTGCGGGGCGGCACCGGACGCGGGCCAGGTGAGCGGCGAGGTCCGGGCGTGGGTCGCGCTGGACTGGCGGGGGTCGAGCAGTTCCCGGAAGCGGGGACGGGTCGCGGCCAGAGCCAGGACGGCGTCCCGCGTGGCGGTCCAGCCGGGCGAGCCGGGCGTCATGATCCGCGTGCTCTTGCCCGCCGCGGCGACGTTCTGCTGCCAGGCCGAGCGGCGCTCGGTGGCGTAGGCGCGCAGCAGCGCGGGGGATGCGGTCCCGTGTACGACGGCGGCGAGCTGCCAGGCGAGGGTCTCGGCGTCCTCGATGCCGGAGTTGAGCCCGCGGACACCGAAGATCGGCACCAGGTGCGCGGCGTCGCCGGCGAACAGCACCCGCCCGTGCACGTAGTCGTCCAGGGACAGCGCGTGCGCCCGGTAGAGGCTGCGCCACTCGAGGGTCCAGGGGACGTCGGAGCCCAGCCAGTCCAGGTGCCGGGCGATCCGGGCCCGCACACGGTCCTCTCCGACCTCGACGTCGGCGTCCTCGCCGGGGGCGAGCTGGTAGTCGACCCGCCAGATGTCGCCGGGCTGGCGGTGCATGATGATCGTCGAGCCGGGGTTGCTCGGCGGGTCGAACCACACCAGCCGCTCCGCCGGGCGGTCGGTGGGCCAGTGGATGTCGGCGATGACGTACCGGCCCTCGTAGCTCGTACCGGCCAGCGGCAGTCCCAGCGCCTCGCGCACCCGGCTGCGGGCGCCGTCGGCCGCCACCACCCAGGAGGCCCGCAGCACCCGCGGCCCGGCCGGCGTCTCGACGTCGAGCTCCACGGCGTCCGCGCCCGGCCGGACGCCGGTCACCCGCGACCCCCACCGGACCCGCGCGGTGGGTGCCCCGTCCAGCGCGCCCGCGAGGACCTCCTCCACCTCCGACTGGGAGATGTTGACCATCGGCGGCCGGACGTCGGCGGCCCCGTGCGGCATCCGGAAGGACAGCACCTCCCCGGCCCCGGCGAAGCTGCGCCCGCCGGTCCAGGCCAGCGCCGTCCGCTGCACGGCGTCCCCGACGCCCAGGCGGGCCAGGACCTCCAGGCTGTGCCGGGACAGGCAGATCGCCCGGCTGCCGAACGACGCGGACAGCCCGGCCTCGAGGACGGTGACGTCGACCCCGCGGCGGGCCAGCCCGAGGGCGCCGGCCAGTCCGACCGGGCCCCCGCCGACGACCACCACCGGCAGCGGCGCCGCGCCCGCCGGCGTCGAGGGGTACTCGGCGGGCGGGTGCGGCGCGGGGCGCGGATAGGCGCTGCTCATGTCACCTCGTCGGCCGGTCGCCGGGTCCGGGGCGCCCATCCTGGCAGCACCGGCGGCCCGGGTGCCCGCCTTGACCGGCGGGCGGCTGCGGGCCACGGTGGCGGGCGTGCCGCCGCCGTCCCGCCGTCCGCCCGCGCGGTGAGCGAGGCGGGCCCTCCGCCCCCGGGGGCCGAGGAGGAGCGGCGCCGGCGGGTCGTCGCCGCGATCTACGACGCCGACCCGGCCGTCCGCGCCCTGGGCATCGCCGTCGTCGCGACCACCGACGGGTCGGCCCGGGTGGAGATGGTCGTGCGCGCGGACATGGTCAACAGCCACCGGGTCAGCCACGGCGGGCTCACCTTCCTGCTCGCCGACACCGCCATGGCCTACGCCTCGATCCGTCCGGACGGCGCGATCGCGATGACCACTGCGGCCGACGTCGTCTTCTCCCGGCCCGCGCCGGAGGGCTGCCGGCTCGCCGCCGACAGCCGCCGGGTGCACCGGGACGGGCGCCGCGAGGTGCACGACGTTCGGGTGACGGACGAGAACGGGACGGTGGTCGCGCTCGTGCGCGGCCAGATGACGCACCGCGCTCCCTGACCCGCGGAGCCGGGCAGGGGAGCCCTGCCCGCGCCGGTCGGACCGGCGGGGGCACACTCATACCGCTGAGGTGCACTGACGAGGAGGACCCCGTGCGAGATGCGGTCATCTGCGAGCCCCTGCGGACCCCGGTGGGCGGATTCGGCGGCACGCTGCGCGACGTACCGGTGCAGGAGCTGGCCGCCACGGTGATCCGCGCGGTCATGGAACGCACCGGGCTGCCACCGGAGTCGGTCGACGACGTCCTGCTCGGCCACTGCTACCCCACGATGGACGCACCGGCGCTCGGCCGGGTGGCGGCGCTGGACGCCGGCCTGCCGGTCACCGCCTCCGGGCTGCAGATCGACCGGCGCTGCGGATCGGGCCTGCAGGCGGTGATCTACGCGGCGATGCAGGTGCAGTCCGGCTCCTCCGACGTCGTCCTGGCCGGTGGCGCGGAGTCGATGAGCAACGCGCCGTTCTACTCCACCGCGATGCGCTGGGGGGTCAAGGCCGGCCCCGGCGTCCTGCTCAACGACGGCCTGGCCCGCGGCCGGGTGACCGCCGGCGGCCAGAACCACCCGGTGCCCGGCGGCATGCTCGAGACCGCGGAGAACGTCCGGCGCGACTACAAGATCAGCCGCGAGGAGCAGGACGAGTACGCCGTCCGCAGCCACCAGCGGGCCGCCGCCGCCACCGACGAGGGCCGGTTCGCCGACGAGATCGTCCCGGTGACCGTGCGGTCGCGGAAGGCCGAGACCGTCGTCGACCGCGACGAGCACATCCGCCCCGACTCCACCGTCGAGACCCTCGCCAAGCTGCGGCCCATCCTCGGCAAGGACGACCCCGAGGCCACCGTCACCGCCGGCAACGCCAGCGGGCAGAACGACGGCGCGGCGGTCTGCGTGGTCACCTCCCCGGAGAAGGCCGCCGAGCTGGGGCTGCGGCCGCTGGCGCGGCTGGTCTCGTGGGGCGTCGGTGGCGTGCCGCCCAAGACCATGGGCATCGGCCCGGTCCCGGCGACCGCCAAGGCGCTGGACCTGGCCGGCGTCGCGCTCAAGGACGTCGACCTGATCGAGCTGAACGAGGCGTTCGCCAGCCAGGTGCTCGCGGTGGCCCGCGAGTGGGACCTGACCGAGTCGGACTTCGACCGGGTGAACGTCAACGGCTCGGGCATCTCCCTCGGCCACCCCGTGGGCGCGACCGGCGGGCGCATCCTCGCCACGCTCACCCGCGAGATGGCCCGCCGGGACGCCCGCTACGGCCTGGAGACGATGTGCATCGGCGGCGGGCAGGGCCTCGCCGCGCTCTTCGAGCGGGTGTGAGTGGGCGCGCCGTCCTCCCCGCGCGTCGCGATCGTCACCGGCGCCGCCCGCGGCATCGGCGCGGCCACCGCCCAGCGGCTGGCCGCTGACGGCTTCGCCGTCGCCGTCCTCGACCTCGAGGAGGCGGCGGCCGCCGGCACGCGGGAGGCGATCGAGGTGGCCGGGGGGACGGCGCTGGCCGTCGGCGCCGACGTCAGCGACGCCGCCCAGGTGCAGGCCGCCGTCGACCGGATCGCCGCGGAGCTCGGCCCGCCGGTGGTCCTGGTCAACAACGCCGGCGTCACCCGCGACAACCTGCTGTTCAGGATGACCGACGACGACTGGGACGTGGTCGTGCGGGTGCACCTGCGCGGCTCGTTCCTCATGACCCGCGCGGCGCAGAAGCACATGATCGACGCCCGGTGGGGCCGCATCGTGAACCTGTCCAGCACGTCGGCGCTGGGCAACCGCGGCCAGGCGAACTACTCGACCGCCAAGGCCGGGCTGCAGGGGTTCACCAAGACGCTCGCTGTGGAGCTCGGGAAGTTCGGCGTCACCGCGAACGCGATCGCGCCGGGCTTCATCGTCACCGAGATGACCCGGGCGACCGCCGCCCGCCTCGGCCGCGACTGGGCCGAGTACGAGGCCGAGCGCGCCGCGGCGATCCCGGTCAACCGCGCCGGCCGGCCCGAGGACATCGCGCACACCGTCTCGTTCCTCGTCAGCGAGGGCGCCGGGTTCGTCTCCGGCCAGGTCATCTACGTCGCCGGCGGCCCCCGCACCTGACGTGTCGGTTCCCGCGGAAACCGCCGGGGAGCGCCGCGTCGGTTTCCGCGGAGACCGCCGGGGAGCGCGGCGTCGGTTTCCGCGGGGTTCAGGACGACGGGTCGCGGTCGGGGTAGCGGGCGCGGGCCAGCGCGTACAGGCCGAACGCGGCGAACCCGGCCGCCACGCCGCCGAGCAGCCAAGGCCCGCTCCGCACCCCGGCGATCGCGGTCATGGCGCCGTCCAGGCCGGTGGCGGTGGAGACGTCGGCCGAGGTCGCCGCCCGCCACAGCAGCACGCCGACCAGGCCGAACGCGAGCCCCTTGGCCGCGTAGCCGACCCGGCCCACGGCGAGGATGAGCGGCTCCCACCGGTCGGGCGCGGCGGGCAGGTCGATGTCCTTCATGAAGCCGCCGGTGAACCCCCGCACCAGGCTGTAGGCGCCGACGGCGACCACCCCGGCCGCGACGCCGGCCACCAGCGCCGCCCCGCCGGGGATCTCCAGCGTCTCCCCGGTCAGCTCGCGCAGCCGCTCGTCGGCCTCGTACTCCGCACCGACGGCGAACAGCAGCGCGGTCCCGCCCAGGACGGCGTAGACCGCGGCCTTGGCCAGGCACTTGGCGCAGACGAACGCCGTCCGTCGGCGGTGCGCACGGTCGAGCAGGCCGGGCCACCACAGCAGCACCTCGCCGGCCTGCCACAGCGCCAGCGCCAGCAGGCCCAGCCCGATCAGCCAGAGCAGCACCGACCCGCCGGGGGAGCCGGCCACGGTGGACAGCGCCCCGGTCTGGTCGGCGTCGGTGCGGCCGGCCCCGCGGGCCAGCTGCGCGGCCAGCCAGCCGATGAGCAGGTGCACCACGCCGTAGGCGACCAGGCCGACGCGGGCGACCGCCTCGAGCACCGGGTGGTCGGTGACCTCCCGGGCGTGCCCGACCGCCCGGTGCACACGGTCCAGCAGCGAGCGGGGCGACGGCACGCCGTCGATCGTGCGGCCTTCGGCTCAGGTGCGCTCGGGGTAGCGGGCCCGGACGAAGCAGAAGGCGCCGAACGCGGCGATGCCGAGCGCGACCAGCGTCAGCAGCACCCGGCCGAACGGTGCCTCGAGGACGGTGCGCAGGGCGCCGTCCAGGCCGCTGGCCTTGGCCGGGTCGTAGGTGATCGCGGCGTAGACCAGCAGTCCACCGACCAGGGCGAGTGCGACGCCCTTGGCCGGGAACCCGATCAGGCCGAGCTTCTCCACGAGGTCCCGGGTGCGGGGCGGGGCCTCGGCGAGGTCGATCTGCTTGAGGAAGCGCTTCGACACGCCCTTGTAGACGAGGTAGACGCCGACCCCGATGACGACGAGCCCGATGAGGCCGACCAGCCACCGCCCGCCCGGCCAGCCGAAGACGCCGGCGGTCTGCTGCTGCTGCGAGGACGAGGAGGACTGCCCGCCACCGCTCGCGAAGCGGATCGCCAGCACGGCCAGCGCGGCGTACGTGATCGCCTTCGCCACCGACTTGACGATCTTGGTGACCGCCTTCTTCCGCGCGTCGCCGGACGCCGACAGGCCGCTGCGCCAGCGCAGCACCTCGGCGAGCTGCCAGACGGCCAGGGCGATCAGCCCGATGGCGAGCACCCACAGCAGCGGCTTGCCCAGCGGCTGCTCGGACAGCGTGGCCAGCGCGCCGGACTGGTCGGCCGACTGGCCACCGCCGCCCCAGGCCAGCTGCAGCGCCAGCCAGGCGATCAACATGTGCACCACGCCGTACGCGATGAGGCCCACCCGGGCCAGGTGCTCGAGGGCGTCGCTGTTACCCGCCCGGTCGGCCGCCCCCGCGGCCGACCCGGTCGTCCGTCGATCGCTCATGGCCGGCTCCTCTCCATTCCCACCCCGTGGGAATGATCAGCGTCGCACAGCGCGGGCTCCGCCGCTGGTCGGCGCGGGGGTGGCGGAGCTCGCCCGGCGCCGGGGCGGCCGCCGGCCGGCGGTGAGGGACACTGGCTCCCGTGGTGGACGCGGGAGCGGTGTTGACGGCGCAGACGACCCCGGAGGCGGCCCGCCGGGCGTGGCCCCGGTGGGTGGCAGGCGGGGCGGCGCTGCTCGTCGTCGCGGTCGTCGCGGTGTTCTGGGAGGGCGGCCCGCGGCTGCTGCTGGGCGTGGTCGGTGCGCTGGTCGCCGGGCGGGGCGCGCTGCTCGCCCGCTCGGGGACGCGCGGGCCCGGTGCCGCCCTGGTCGCGGCCGGGCTGGCCGCGGTCGTCGTCGCCCTGGGAGCGGGCGGTCTCGCCGGCTGGGTGCTGCTGGCCGGCGTCCCGGCCGGGCTGCTGACCGGGGCACTGCTGCTGCTGCACCGCGGTGGAGCGGTGCGCCGCAGCGGCCAGGCCGCGCTGGTGTGGTGGGGCCTGGTCACCGGGCTGCTCGCGGTCACCGGCGTCATGACCACCTGGGCCCGCGCCGCCGACGGCGCGGCGGTGGTCGCGGCGCTCGGCGTCGGCCTGCTGGGGGTGTTCGTCCTCGTGGGCGCGGCCAACCTGCGCACCCTGTCAGCGCAGCCGCCCGCAGCGGCCCGCCCCGCGGGGTGCGCCGGCTGCGCGTGCGGCGCCGGCGGCTGCGGCGCCCTGGGCTGAGCCCGGGCCCCCACCGTTGCCGCCCCGGCCCCCACCGGTGCCGCCCGGAACGGGCGGTGTCGTTCCGGTTACCCGGTGGTCGGAGCGGGGAACCCCCGGTTGCGTGAGCGGACACGTCTTCGTCGTCGGCGCCGACCTCCGCCGGCTGGTGTGCGACGACGTCCTGGTGCCGACCGACCGGGCGCTGCGGGTGACCGCCGGATGGCGGGAGCTCCTGCCGTCGGAGCTGGTCACCAGCGAGGACTCCGACGGCCTCTGTCTCGACCTCCGCTGGAACGGCGAGCAGCGGGTGCTCGAGGTGCCCGGGGACGCCTCCCCGAGGCTCTGGCTGGTCGACACCGTCGACGGCGCGGACCGCGAGCCCGACTCCGACGGCACCCTGCCGTGGCTGCTCGACGGCGCCCGGCAGGCGCTGGCCGCGGTCGCCCGGCGGGAGGTGCGCCGGCCGGTGCACGGCCGGGCCCGCCGGCTGGTCGCGCTGCCGGCCCTGGGCACCGGCTGGGGCGGGGCGGCCGGGCGGCGCGGCACGCTCCTGCAGCAGCTGCTGCCGGTGTTGCGCGAGGCCGCCGGCGAGCACGGCTTCGACGTCGCGCTGGTGCTGCGCGGGCCCAGCGACCTGGCTGCGGCCCAGCGGGTGCGCCGCGGCGAGGAGGACGGCTGGCACCTGCCCGGGCACCTGCGGGAGCTGGCCGAGGACCTCGGCGAGAGGGCCCGCCGCGGGCAGCTGGCCGCGTTCGTCGGCGCGGGGGTGAGCGCCGCGGCGGGGCTGCCCACCTGGGAGCAGCTGCTCGACGAGCTGGCGGAGCGATCCGGGCTGGACGACGCCCTGCGGGCGGGGCTGACCCGGCTGCCGGCCCAGGACGCCGCGGCCCTGCTGGCCCGGGAGCTGGGCCGCGAGCAGCTGGAGGCCTTCGTCAAGGAGCGGTTCGGGCCCGGGCGCTACGCGCTCGCGCACGCGCTGCTCGCCGACCTGCCGGTGCAGGAACTCGTCACCACGAACTACGACCCGCTGGTCGAGCTCGCCGCCGCCGACATCGGCCGCGAGCTGTCGGTGCTGCCCTTCGACGACGCCGTCCCCGGCCGGCCGTGGCTGCTGAAGCTGCACGGCGACGCCGCCCACCCGGAGAGCGTCGTCCTGACCCGCGAGGAGTACCTGCAGTTCGGCGACTCGCGGGCGGCGCTGGCCGGCGTACTGCACTCGCTGCTGCTCACCCGGCACGTGCTCTTCGTCGGCACCTCGATGCAGGACGACGACCTCATCCGCATCGCCCACCAGGTGCGCAGCGCGATCCCGAGCCCGGGGACCGAGCCGCGGCGACGCAGCGGCACCGTGCTCACCCTGCGCGAGGACCCCGCCCGCGCCCGGCTGTGGGAGCAGGACGTCGAGACGGTCGCGATGGCGCCCGCGGACACCCAGCCGGCCGAGGCGGCCCGCCTCCTCGAGGTGGTGCTCGACCTGATCGTCTGCCTGTCCACCCCGCCGACGGGGTACCTGCTCGACCCGGCCTACCGGGGCCTGCTCAACGACGAGGAGCGGGCGCTGGCCGAGGCGCTGGGCGAGGTGGAGCGGGCGATGCCGGCGCGGGCGAGCACCTCGGCCACCGGCGAGGTCGCCGCCCTGTTGCGGCGGCTCGGCTCGCGGACCTGCGCGGAGGAGCAGGCGCCGGCCGACGGGGCCACCGACCGGGTCGACGACCGGCTGCAGCGCCAGCGCCCCGGCTGACCAGGGCAGGAATGGCCATTTCTGCCCTCCACAGCCCGCGGTTACCGGGGCCTCGGGGCTGGGCAGGGCCCTCCCATGCGCCGTCCCCGCCTCGACGACACCGTCCGGCTGCTCACCCAGGGCTGTGCCTGGCTGCCGGACAGGCGCCGGGCGCTGGGCCGGCGCACCGTGCCGACCCGGCTGGGGGGGCGGCGTTCGGCATCGAGGGTCCCGACGCCGCCCGCTTCCTCTACGACGAGGACCACGTCCGCCGCGCGCACGCCATCCCCGAGCCGGTGCAGGCCACCCTGTTCGGCACGGGCGCGGTGCACACCCTCGACGGCCACGAGCACCGGGTGCGCAAGGCGCTGTTCGTCGCGCCGCTCATGGACGCCGCCCGCACCGGCCCGCTGGTCGACTGCGCCACCACCGCGTGGGACGCCGCCGTCCCGGGCTGGGTCCGCCAGGGCCGCATCGTGCTCCTCGAGGAGGCCCGCGTGGTGCTGACCCGCGCACCAACCACCGTTGTCCCACTGTCCGCGCTCGCCGTCCGGCTGGCCCGGCTGCACGTCGACGTCCCCGAGCAGGACCTCACCATCTCGCTGCGGCGGATCCCGGCCCGGCCGGCTGACGGCGTGGTGGTCGACGTGCGCGGCACCTCCTGAGACCGGCCGGTCGCGCTCCGCAACGGGCGCGCGGGAGGCGGTCCTGGCCGCCGGCCGGCCGTGGTCTGATCGGGGCCGGCTGTGGAGGGGGAGAACACCGATGAGCAGGGTGCTGGCACCGCTGACCGCGATCGTCGGTCTGGCCGCACTGGTCGTCGGCCTGGTGTGGTCGGAGCTCGACGTCTCCTCCATGCACAGCGTCACCCTCGTCGGGATCGGCGCACTGGCGCTGCTGGTCGCCGCCGCGATGGCCGGCCTGCACGAGGCGGCCGCGCTGATGTCCCGGCGCCGCCGGCACTGACCCCGCGCCGCCGGCTCTGACCCGGCCCCGGCCCGCCCTCCGAGGGGCCGACATGGCCATTTCTGCCCCGCGGGGGCCGATTCAGGCGAGGCGGGTGAGCTCCTCGGGCAGCGGGCCGGGGGAGAGGACGCCGAGCCGCTGGGTGGCGCGGGTGAGCGCCACGTACAGGTCGTTGTGGCCGCGCACCCCCTCGTCGAGCACCCCCTGCGGGTCGACGACGAGCACCGCGTCGAACTCCAGGCCCTTCGCCTCGGTCGGCGTGATCACCACCGGGCCCAGCGTCGAGTCGGCGTCCGGGCCGGAGGAGACGCCGTCCACCCGCGTCGCGACCGCGGCGGCCAGCTCGGCGACCCGGCTGGCGGGGACGACGACGGCGGTGGTGCCCTCGTGCGCCGCCCACTCCGCGGCCACCTCCGCGACCCGGCCGGCCAGCGCGCCGGCGGCGGTCACCTCGGCCCAGGGCGCGGCGGTGCCGGGCCGGACCGACCGCGGCGCCGTGGCACCGGTGCCGCCGGCGGCCAGCACGTCGGCCGCGACGGCCATGATCTCCGCCGGGGTGCGGTAGTTGACGGTCAGCTCCTCCAGCCGCCACGCCGCGCCGACGTGCGGCTCCAGGGTGTCCGCCCACGCCGACGCCCCGGCGAGCGTCCCGGTCTGGGCGAGGTCGCCGACGGCGGTCATCGACCGGGTCGGGCAGCGGCGGACCAGCAGCCGCCAGGCCATCGGCGAGAGCTCCTGCGCCTCGTCGACGACGACGTGGCCGAAGGTCCAGGTGCGGTCGGCGGCGGCCCGCTCGGCGGTGGTGCGGGTGTCGACCGCCCGCTGCCGCTCGGCCAGCTCCTCGGCGCCGATGAGGTCGCCGGCGCTGAGCACCTCGGCCTCGAGGTGCTCGTCCTCCAGGTCGATGGACCGCGAGCCGTGCAGCACGTCGAGGGTCTCCTGCGCCTCGGCCAGCCGGCGCCGGCGGTCCCGCTCCTCGCGGGCGCGCTGGGCGCTGTCGTCGAAGCCGAGCAGCTCCTCGGCCTCCTCCAGCAGGGGGACGTCGCCGGGCGTCCACGCCGCCCCGTGCCGGCGGTGCAGCAGCGCCCGCGTCTCGTCGTCCCACCCCGGGGTGGCGCGGGCGACGCGGGCGGGGTCGCCGTAGAGGTCGCGGAGCAGCCGCTCCGGGGTCAGCACCGGCCACAGCTCCTCCACCAGCCCGCGGACGGCGTGGTCCTCGGCGACCTCCTTGCGCAGCGCGGACAGGTCCTCGCGGTCGAGCAGGTCGGCACCGAGCCGCTCGGCGTACCGCTTGGTGAGGAGGTCGACGATCCGGCGGGCGAAGTGCGGGCGGGCCAGGTTGTGCAGCCGGTCGGCCTTGCGGGCGGCGTTCTGCGCCCGGGTGACGTCGATCGGGCGCAGCCGGAGGACGTAGCCCTCGATGGTCACCTCGCGCGGGCGCTCGGGCACGACCTGCCGGTCGGCGACCGCCCGCGCCAGCACCTCCACCATCTCCAGCCGGCCCTTGACCGCGGCCGTCTCGGGCGACTCCACCCCGCGGGCGTCGAGGCCGGGACGCAGCTGACCCAGCCCGGCCAGCAGTACGCCGGTCTCGCCGAGGGAGGGCAGCACGTCGGCGATGTAGCGGAGGAAGGTCGGCGTCGGGCCGACGACGAGCAGGCCGCGGCGGGCCAGCCGCTCGCGGTGGGTGTAGAGCAGGTAGGCCGCGCGGTGCAGGGCGACGGCGGTCTTGCCGGTGCCGGGGCCGCCCTGGACGACGAGGACGCCGCGGTCGTCGGCGCGGATGATCCGGTCCTGCTCGGCCTGGATGGTGCGGACGATGTCGGTCATCCGGCCGGTGCGGGCGGTGTCGAGGGCCGCCATCAGCGCCGCCTCGCCGGTCAGGCCGGAGGTGGCGACCCCGCCGGTGAGCACCTCGTCGTCCAGCCGGACCACCCGGCGGCCGCGGGTGCGGATGTGCCGGCGCCGGGACACGCCCAGCGGGTGCACCGGGGTGGCGGTGTAGAAGGGCCGGGCGGCCGGTGCGCGCCAGTCGACCAGGGCGGGGTCGCCGCCGGCGTCGTCGGCGGCCAGCCCGATCCGGCCGATGTAGAGCGGGCCGTCGTCGGTGCGGTCGATCCGGCCGACGCACAGGCCGGCCTCGGCGGCGTCCAGCGCGGTGACCCGCTCGGTCTGGAACCGCACGGTGGCGTCGCGCTCCTGCAGCGCCTGCGGGTCGACCGCGGGCCAGGAGATGGCTTGCCGGAGCCGCCGGCTGGCGAGGTCGCGGGCGGCGTCGAGGCGGCCGTAGAGCTCCTCGACGTACTGCTGTTCGGCGTCGATCTCGGGGTGGGGAACGACATCGGGCTGCGTCGTCGGCACTGCACGTCTTCCTGTCGGCGTCCGTCTGCGGCAACAGACGAACGTCCATGGTGCCCCCGCATTCCCCGATGTGCGGCGCGCCGCCCCGCCTACGCTCGTTCCATGGGTGCCGGGCTGCTCGTCGCGCTGACCCTCCCGGGCCTGGTGCTGCTCCTCGTCGCGCTCGCGGCGGCGGAGCAGCTGTGGTCCCGGCTGGGCCGGCGCAGCCCGGTCACGCGGCGGGAGCGGCACGCGCTGGCGGCCGGCGGACTGGACGTCTTCTCCGCCGCACTCGCCCCGGGCCGGGCGGTCGACCTGGAGCAGCAGCGCATCCAGGAGACCAGGCGGGTCGACGTCGAGGACGGCGCGCCGCCGACCAGCACCGTGGACCTGGCCGGCGGCGTCGCCGTGCTCGTGGTGGGGCGCTCAGCCCGCCAGTAGCCGGCGCAGCCAGTCCAGCCGGGCCGCGCGCGCCTCCCGGGAGATGGTCGCGTCGGGGGCGAACCCGTCGAAGCCGTGGAAGCCGCCGGGCCACACGTGCAGCTCCGCGCGGCCCCCCGCCTGCCAGATGCGGGTGGCGTACTCGACGTCCTCGTCGCGGAAGGTCTCCGCGGAGCCGACGTCGATGAACGCCGGTGGCAGGCCGGACAGGTCGGTGGCCCGCGCCGGGGCGGCGTAGGGGGAGACGTCGGGACCGCCGCGGGCGTCGCCGAGCAGCGCCGTCCAGCCGGTGTCGTTGGCGGTGCGGTCCCACACGCCGAGGCCGGCCATCTGGTGGGACGAGACGGTGTCGTTGCGGTCGTCGAGCATCGGGCACATCAGCAGCTGCCCGGCCAGGGCCGGGCCACCGCGGTCGCGGGACAGCAGGGCCAGCGCCGCGGCCAGGCCCCCGCCGGCGCTGCCCCCGCTCAGCACGATCCGGTCCGGGTCGATGCCCAGCTCGCCGGCGTGCTCCGCGGTCCAGACCAGCCCGGCGTAGCAGTCCTCGACCGGGCCGGGGTGCGGCGTCTCGGGCGCCAGCCGGTACTCGACCGACACGACCGCCGCGCACAGCTCCTCGGCGTGCTCGACCATGCCGAGGACCCCGGAGCGGTTGTCGCCGGCGACCATGCCGCCGCCGTGGGTGGAGTAGATCGCCGGGGTCGGCCCGGTCGCGGCGGTGGGGCGGCAGATCAGCAGCGAGACGTCCGGGGCGCCCGCGGGCCCGGGGACCGCGCGCTCCTCGATGGTGAAGGCGCCGCCGCGGCGCAGGTCGTCGTCGGTCGGCCGCGGCATGAGCTCGCCCTGCCGGAGCACCGGGATCATCTCCGCGGTCAGGGGCGTGGAGAACACCTCCGCGAACTGCTCCAGCGCGACCGCGCACTCCGGGTCGAACGGGGGCGGCGGGCCGATCTCCGCGGCGGGACCGGCGGACGGCGACGTCAGGGTCACGGGACCTCCTGCGCTGGGGACGACGGCGGAGCGGCCGTCGTCGGCCATCCTGGTCCCCTCCCGTCGAGGTGGGCCACCAGCCGGTCGGCGAGCTCGGCCGGGCGGCTGAGCGCGACCAGGTGCCCGCCGGGGACCTCGTCGACCGGCAGTCCCAGCCGCTCGGCGGCGATCCGCCGCTGGAAGGCGAGGGGGAAGAAGCGGTCGTCGCGGCCGGCCAGGACACCGGGTCGGGACGTCGGGCCAGCGGTCCAGCGGCCACGGCTCGGCGAACGGCGTCCCCGACTGGGCGAAGTCCGGAGGCCCGGTGGCCAGCACCTCGGGCGGCACGTCGTGGGTGAAGGTGTCGCCGAGGTCCTCGGGGTCGTAGGGCCAGCCGTGCTCGCGCGCCGCCTCCTCCCGCGCCCGGGCCTGCCCGGTCGCCGTCCACCACTCGCCGCCGCTCTCGCCCGGTCGAGGGACCATCGCGTTCAGCAGCACCAGCAGGTCGACCCGGGTGGCGCGGCAGACCAGCGGCGCGGTGAGCGCACCCATCGACTGGCCGACGACGGCCAGCGGCCCGTCCCGGGCTCCGTCGAGCGCCTCGACCACCGTCCGCGTGTACCGGTCGAGCCCGGCGGAGTCGTCGCCGGCGGGCAGCTCGACTGGGACGGCGGTGGCGCCCCGGCGCTCCAGCTCGGGCACCAGCCGGTGCCAGTACCAGGCCTGCCCGCCGGCTCCGGGCACGAGGACGAAGGTCGCGGTCACACCGTTCCGACCGCCGGGGGAGCCGGGACTCATCGCCGGTCAGAACAACCCGGCCAGCCCGTGCAGGACGTCGGCGACGGCGTCACCGGGGAGGTCGGCGTCGGTGGACGTCGCGGCGCCCAGCTTCTCACTGCCGGTGAGGGTCGCGATGCCGTCGTCGGCCCGGTCGGCGGAGGTCAGCGTGCTGTAGCCGTACTCGTACCCGACCTCCCAGTACGTCCAGCCGCCGGCCTGGGCGAGGACGACGGTCACCGTCGCGTACGCGTAGCCGGCGGTCGCCGCGGGCTCGGAGTAGTCGGCGTAGCCGTCGTCGTCCACGTCGTGGGCGTAGGCGTCCACGTACCCGTCGAGGTCGGCGTCGGCGCCCCACACGTCGGGCAGCCCGTTGTAGGTCGTGTCGACGCCGACCTCCTCGACGTAGCCGTCCTCGTCGCTGTCGAAGGCGAAGGTGTCGGCCCAGCCGTCGAGGTCGGTGTCGACGGTGATCTGCTCGGCGACGCCGTCCTCGTCCCAGTCGATGGCCCAGGTGTCCTCGTAGCCGTCCCCGTCGTCGTCGAAGCCGTAGCCGTCGGCGTAGCCGTTGCCGTCGGTGTCGTAGGCGGTGAACGCCACGGACGAGGCCGACGCGGTGCCGGCGCCGGCGAGGACGGTCGCGACGGCGGCGACCGGGACGGCGGTGCGCAGCAGGGTGCGGGTCAGGGTCATGGCGGGTGCCTCCTCGGGTGGGGGAGCCGGCGGTCCGGCTCGCTGCGAGGACGCTCCCGCCGGGCGCTGGCGGGGCGCTGGGGCGGCACTTGGACGACCGCTTGCAGCACCTCTAGGAGCGGTGCGGGTTCCGCTCCAGGACGGCAACCCGCAGGTCACCTCCCCGACATGTCGGCCGCCTACGGTCGGATTGCGCACCACAGGAGGTAGACATGACCACGATCACCACAGACCGGGCCCCCGCCGACCGGCAGGCCCGCCGCCCGTCGCGGTCCCGCAACCGCCCGCGCCTCGACCGCACGCCGTGGACCTGCGCCAACTGCCTGCGGCAGACCGTGCCGCCGCGCAAGCGCTGCGGCGACTGCGGCACGTCGCGCTACTAGAAGGACCCCCTGCCCACCACCGCTCGCACGCTCGCGGCGGGACCCTGCAGGGGGCCGGTCCGCAGGCTCGGGGCGGAACCCGGGACGGGGCCGCGGCGGGACCCCGCGGGGGCCTGGGGGTCAGGGGGCCGGGGGCGCACCCCGCAGCCGGACGACGGCGGCGCGGTGCTGACGGCGGCCGGTCAGCCGCCACGCCAGCCGGGTGCCCGGTGAGAGGCCCGCGAGCAGCCGGGTGCGGTCGCCGGGGCAGGCGTCCTCGAGTGCGAGGCCGAGCACGAACAGCTGCTCCCGGGCCGACAGCGTGCGGCGCGCGGCCCGGGTGACCGCCGTCCAGGCCTCGGCCGGGAGGTGGTCCGCGATCAGCGGCAACAGCTCTCGATCCTCCTCGGCGGTCTGCGCGTCGACGGCGTCGGCGAGGGCCCGGCAGGCCATTGCGAAGGCGTCCCGCGCGCTCGCGGCCTCGGCCACCGCCCACTGCCGCGCGGCGGTGGACAGGTCGCGCAGCCGGTGGTCGAGGCCGGCGACGCGGGCGGTCCAGTCCTGCACCCGCTCGCGGGCGGCGTCCACGCGGTCGGCCGGCAGGGCGCGCAGCAGCGCCGGCCACAGCAGCTCGCGCTCGGTCGCGTGGTGCTGGAGGAGCAGCCGGCCCATGAGGTCGGCGTGACGGGTCAGGGTCCGGGTGCGGTCGACGTCGTCGGCCGGCGCCCAGGCGGCCAGGTCGGCCAGCAGGCGCAGCTCGCGGCGCACCAGCTGGTGGACCACACGCTGGTAGGCGACGGCGCGCGAGGGCGGGCCGTCGACGGGCGGGGCGGTGGGGCGGGGGAGGACCGCGGCGGCGGTCATGAGACACCTCGTGGCGGGTCGTTCGGCTCTCGGATGCCGAGGAGCGTAGGGACGCCGCTGTCCCGGGCGACAGGGTTTTCCGTCCCTCCCGGGGCGGGACACCGCGGGATCCCCGCCGGGTCGGACGGCGGGTCCACCGCGCGGTGGACAGCGGGCCGCCGCGGTGGCGACCGAGGGCGACAGGAGGGGTACCGGACGGATACGTTCGCCCGGTGAGCGCGATCATGCGGAACCGCGTCCGCGTGAGCGGGGTGCCCGACGGGCGACCGATGCTGTTCGCCCACGGGTTCGGCTGCGACCAGGAGATGTGGCGGTTCATCGCGTCGGACTTCGAGGTGGACCACCGCGTCGTCCTCTTCGACCACGTCGGCTCCGGCCGGTCGGACCTGTCGGCCTACGACCCGGTCAAGTACGGCTCCCTGCAGGGGTACGCCGACGACGTCGTGGAGATCTGCCGCGAGCTCGAGCTGACCGACGTGGTGTTCGTCGGCCACTCGGTGAGCTCGATGATCGGCGTCCTCGCGGCCGCGCGGGCCCCGGAGGTCTTCGGGGCGCTGGTGATGGTCGGCCCCAGCCCCCGCTACGTGGACGACGAGGACTACACCGGCGGGTTCTCCCGGGCCGACATCGCCGGGCTCCTGGAGTCCCTGGACAGCAACCACCTCGGCTGGTCGGCGGCCATGGCGCCAGTGATCATGGGCAACCCCGAGCGGCCCGAGCTCTCCGAGGAGCTGACCAACAGCTTCTGCCGCACCGATCCCGACATCGCCCGGCAGTTCGCCCGCGTCACCTTCCTCTCCGACAACCGCGCGGACCTCCCCACCGTCCGGGTCCCCACCCTCGTGCTGCAGTGCAGCGCCGACGCGATCGCGTCCGAGGTGGTCGGCCGGTACGTGCACGAGCACGTGCCCGGCAGTGTGTTCACCCAGCTCGCCGCGACCGGGCACTGCCCGCACCTCTCGGCGCCGGAGGAGACGACGGCGGCCATCCGGGCCTTCCTGTCCGCCTGACGGCCCCCGCCATGGACGACCCGGGGCGCACCGACCCCGCCCTCGACGAACTGCTGGAGGACGATCCGGCCGACCTCTACGAGAACGCGCCCTGCGGCTACTTCTCGACGCTGCCCGACGGCCGGGTGGTCAAGGTCAACCGCACCTTCTGCGAGTGGACCGGCCGGAACGCCGCGGACCTGCTCGGCTCCCGGTTCCAGGAGCTGCTCAGCATCGGCGGGCAGACCTTCTACGAGACCCACCTCGCGCCGCTGCTGCGGATGCAGGGCGCGGTGCGGGAGGTGGCGCTCGACGTCGTCCGGGCCGACGGCACGTTGCTGCCGTGCCTGGTCAACGCCGTCGAGGTGCGCGACGAGACGGGTGCGCCGGTGCTGGTGCGGGCGACGGTGTTCGAGGCGACGGCGCGGCGCCGGTACGAGCGGGCGCTGCTCGCCGCCCAGCGCGCGGCCGCGGAGTCCGAGGCCCGGTCGCGGGTGCTGCAGCAGGTGGTGTCCGAGGTGTCGGCGGCGACGTCTGTCCGGGACGTCGGCCAGGTGATCGTGTCCCGCAGCCGGGAGGTGGTGTCCGCGACCGGCGCGGGGCTGTGGCTGGCGACGGAACGGCGGGGCAGCGCGCGCCCCGAGCCGTCGCTGCCGCCGGTCGAACTCCTCGCCGTCGACGGGATCCCCGAGGAGCTGCTCCGGGAGATGGAGGCGGCGGCGATCGGCGGCGCGGAGCTGGTCCGCAGCGGCGGGGTGCACACCGTCCCGCTGGGCGCCGGGGTCCGGTCGGTGTGGCCGGGGCTGGCGCGGGCGATGGCCGACACCGGGCAGGAGGCGCTGGTCGTCGTCTCGGTGAACGCCGACAACCGGCACCTCGGCGCGCTGGTCCTCGTGCTGGGGGCGGCGGGGGAGAGCGAGCTGATCGACCTCGCCGAGCCGGGGCAGCGCGGCACGCTGGGCAAGGCCGACGCCGACCTGCTGGCCACGATCGGCCGGCAGGCCGGGCAGGCGATCGAGCGCGTCCGGCTGTTCGAGGAGACCGCGCGGCAGGCCGGGCGCTCGGCGTTCCTGCTCGACGCGTCCCGGCTGATGGCCTCGGCGGTGAGCGTCAGCCAGACGGCGGAGCAGCTGGCCGAGCTGGCGGTTCCGCGGCTGGCCGACATCTGCGTCATCGACCTCGCCGGCGAGCACGGCCTGACCCGCCCGGCGGCGCGGCACGGTGACCCGGTGCTCGGACCGCTCATGGCCGAGCTGCAGGAGCGGCACCTGCCGCAGCGGGGCGACCCGCACCCGGGTGCGCAGGCGATGCGGCAGGGCCGGACGGTGTGGATCCGCCAGGTGACCGACGAGTGGCTCCAGCGGATCGCGACCGACGCGCGGCATCTGGAGATCGCCCGGTCGCTGGACCTGACGGCCCTGGTCTGCGTGCCGCTCATCGCCGAGGGCCGCACGCTCGGCGTCCTGACCCTCGGGGCCGACAGGCGGCGCGGGCCGTTCACCCCTGCCGACATCGAGGTCGCCGAGCAGCTCGCCCTGCAGGTGGCCCAGGTGGTGGACAAGGCGCAGCGGCTGGAGCTGGAGACGCTGACGTCGCACACACTCCAGGCCAACCTGCTGCCGCCGGCGCCGCCGCCGGTGCCCGGGCTCGCGGTCGCCGTCCGGTACCTGGCGGCCAGCCGCGGCGCCGACGTCGGCGGCGACTTCTACGACGTCGTCCCCCTGGCCGGCGACCAGGTCGCGCTGGCGGTGGGGGACGTCGTCGGCCACGACATCACCGCCGCCGCGGTCATGGGGCAGCTGCGCAGCGTCTACCGGGCGACGCTGGCCGACCGGCCGTCGCCGAGCGCGGTCATCGCCCGGCTGCAGGCCGGCTGGTCGCTGCTCGGGCTGCAACGGATGGCGACGGCGCTGTTCGCCACGCTCGACCCGGAGACCGGTCAGCTGCGGGTGGCCTCGGCCGGGCACCTCCCGCCGCTGCTGGTCGCCGGGACGGACGCGGCCCTGCTCGACGTCCGGCCCAGCCGGATGCTGGGCGCCCCGCCGGCGCCGGCCCCGGCGGCGGAGTGGGCGGGGATCCTGCCGCGCGGTGCCACGCTGCTGCTCTACACCGACGGCCTGGTGGAGAGCCGCGTGGCCGACATCGACGAGGGCTTCGCGCGGCTGCTGGGCGCCGCGGTGCGGGCGGGCACGTCCGACCCCGACGAGCTGTGCGACCGACTGCTGGTCGAGCTCGCCGGCGACGTCCGGGGCGACGACGTCGCACTCCTGGCGATCACCCGGCTGCGGTAGCGCGCCGCCCCTGGCGCCGGGCAGCCGCGCGCGCGACCATCGGGCTACGGCACGTGCGGCGCGGAGGCGGCCATGGAGCGTTCCCCCAACCCGGTGACCGACGCCATCGACGGGGCCACCGGCGACATCACGATGTCCGGCGACGCGATGCGCTGGTCGCCGGAGCTGGCCGACGGGCAGGGGCACGGCCCCACCGGGGCGTTCCCGGGGGTCGACGTCGCCGCCGGGTTCGGCTCGTTGCTCGGTCTGGACGGCGCAGGGGTGCGGCGGCTGGTCTCGGGTGCGGTGAACCAGCTGACCACGGTCGCGACCGACGTCGTCTCCGAGCTGCGTCAGCTGACCCGCGGCCCGTCCGAGGAGGACCCCGAGCGTTGACGCCCGGGAAGCCCGCCGGCCGGCGCTCTGGCACCCTGCGGAGGAGGCAGCAGCCACACCGACGTGGGGGTCGCAGCGCATGAGCAGTCCGTTGAGTCTGGCGCCGGCGCCGCGGTCGGAGGCGGCCGAGCGGGTG
>NZ_JALPKP010000061.1:0-29966 GCF_051383635.1 Geodermatophilus sp. CPCC 205506
CTCGCCCTTCAGACAGGCCCGGCACTGCCCGCAGACCGCCCGCCAGTTGAGGATGACGAAGTCGCCGACCGCGACGTTGGTGACGCCGGCGCCGACCGCGGAGACGGTCCCGGCAGCCTCGTGGCCGAGCAGGAACGGGAACTCGTCGTTGATCCCGCCCTCCCGGTAGTGCAGGTCGGTGTGGCAGACGCCGCACGCCTGGACGTCGACGACCGCCTCACCCGGTCCGGGGGCGGGCACGAGAATCGTCTCGACGGTGACCGGAGCACCCTTGCTGCGGGCGACGACGCCCTTCACCTCATAGGCCATGCGGCGAGCCTAGAACGGGCGTCCGCGGCCTCCACGGGGACTCCCGGCATGCGGAAGCCGGGCGGGCGGTCGTTGAGTTCGCAACGAAACGGTCTCGGTCGGCGCGCGGTACGTCTGAGCTGGACGTAGCGTTCGCGCGGGTTCGTGACCCTGCGCGCGTGCCCGCCCGGGGCACCCCCGGGACGCCCCCCGACCGGAGGTCCGTCCGTGGCAGTACCGAGCTTCCTGGCCCGCGACAGAATCGTGGCCCGTCCGGGGTTCAACCGGTGGTTGATCCCGCCGGCCGCCCTGGCGGTGCACCTCTGCATCGGCCAGGCCTACGCGACCAGCGTCTACAAGACCGCCCTCGTCGAGCACTTCGACTCGAGCCTGACCGCGATCGGCATCATCTTCTCGATCGCCATCGTCATGCTCGGCGTCTCCGCGGCGTTGTTCGGCACCTGGGTGGACAAGAACGGTCCCCGCGCCGCGATGTTCACCTCCGCCTGCTTCTGGGTGGCCGGCTTCCTGGTCGGATCGCTGGGGATCGCGACCGAGCAGCTGTGGCTGCTCTACCTCGGCTACGGCTTCCTGGGCGGCATCGGGCTGGGGATCGGCTACATCTCCCCGGTCTCCACCCTGATCAAGTGGTTCCCCGACCGCCCGGGTCTGGCCACCGGTATGGCGATCATGGGCTTCGGCGGCGGCGCGCTCATCGCCTCGCCGCTGTCCCGCCAGCTGATGGACGTCTACGACCCGGCGTACGACGGCAGCGCGGGCACCGTGCCCAGCGGCAGCGCCGTCGCCCTGCTCTTCCTCACCCTGGGCCTGGTCTACCTGGTCTTCATGATGTTCGGCGCGTTCATCGTGCGGGTGCCGGCCGACGACTGGCGCCCCGACGGCTTCGACCCGGCGTCGGTCAAGAAGAAGGCGCTGGTCACCACGGAGAGCGTCTCGGCGAACAACGCGATCAAGACGCCGCAGTTCTGGCTGCTGTGGATCGTGCTGTTCTGCAACGTCACCGCGGGTATCGGCATCCTCGAGCAGGCCGCACCGATGATCCAGGACTTCTTCCGCGAGAACGGGTCCTCGGCCGTCGCCGCGACGGCCGCGGCCGGGTTCGTGGGCCTGCTGTCGCTGTTCAACATGGGCGGCCGGTTCGTCTGGTCCTCGACGTCGGACTACATCGGCCGCAAACCGATCTACATGATCTACCTGGGCGTCGGCATCGTCCTGTACATCATCCTGGCCACGCTGGGCAGCACCGCGACCTGGATCTTCGTCCTCACCGCCGCGGTGATCATCAGCTTCTACGGCGGCGGGTTCGCCACGATCCCGGCCTACCTGCGCGACCTCTTCGGTACCTACCAGGTGGGCGCCATCCACGGCCGGCTGCTCACCGCGTGGTCGGCCGCCGGCATCGCGGGGCCGCTCATCGTCAACGGCGTCCTGGACACCCAGGGCACGCCCGGCGAGCTGGTCGCGGCCAACTACCGGCCGGCGCTGTTCATCATGGTCGGCCTGCTGGCGATCGGGTTCGTCGCGAACCTGCTGGTCCGGCCGGTCGCCGCCACCTGGCACGAGCCGAAGGCCGCCGACCCCGCCACCGCTCGCGCCAACCCGGAACGGAGCGCCACCCGATGAGCTCGAGCCCGTCGCCGTCCCCGTCCCAGCAGCCGGCGCACACCCCGACCGGGCTGATCGCCCTCGCCTGGGCCCTGGTCGGCGTCCCGCTGGCGTACGGCCTCTACAACACGGTGAAGACCGCGATCACCCTCTTCACCGGCTGAGCCCGGTAGGGGCAGAAATGGCCATTTCTGCCCCTACCGGAGCGGGGGCAGGGGCAGGTGGGGGGACAGGTCGGCACGGTTGCCGCTGGCGGTGAGCCGGCCCTCCGCGACCGCGGTGCCCCAGTCCAGCCGGCCGCTGGCCAGCCGCAGCCAGGTGGCGGCGTCGGTCTCCACCACGTTCGGCGGGGTGCCCCGGGTGTGCCGCGGACCGGGCACGCACTGGACGGCGACGTGCGGGGGCACCCGCAACTCCACCGAGCGGCCGGGCACCTGCTGGGCCAGCCAGCGGGCGGTGGTCTTCACCGCCGCGCCGACCACCGACCGCGGCGGCTGCTCCGCCTCGCCCGCCAGCCACGCCAGGGTGGGTTCCAGCGCCGCCCGCAGCTCCTCGGCGGAGATGGGGGCGGGCATCAGCTGGTGGGGACGGTCCCCGCGGGGACGGCGCCGACCGTGGCCTCCGGCGTGCCGAACAGCGCCGGGAGGGTGGCGCTCCAGGCGGCGCGGAGCGCGGCCAGCGACAGGTCGGCCACGCCCTCGACGAGCAGCGCGTCGCCGCCCGTCGTCCCGAGGTCGGTGACCGGCACCCCGGCCTCCTCGGCGGCCCGCCGCACCGCGTGGGGGTCGGCCGTCGTCACCACGGCCCGCGCCGCGGACTCGCTGAACAGCGCGGTGAAGGCGTCTCCGGTCAGTGCCAGCCGGGCGCCGACGCCGTGCCGCAGGGCCGACTCGGCCAGCGCCTGCGCCAGGCCGCCGTCGGCGAGGTCGTGCGCGGAGCCGACGACGCCCTGACGGCTCAGCGCGGCGAGCAGCTCGCCGAGGGACCGCTCGGCCGCCAGGTCGACCGCCGGCGGGCGGCCGCCGAGATGGCCGTGCACGACCGACGCCCAGGCCGAACCGCCGAACTCCGGCCGGGTCTCGCCGAGCAGCAGCACGGTCTCCCCCGCCGTCCGCCAGCCGGTCGGCACCCGCGTGCGGACGTCCTCGTGCACGCCGAGGACGCCGATGACCGGCGTCGGGTTGATCGCCACGTCACCGGTCTGGTTGTAGAGGCTGACGTTGCCGCCGGTGACCGGAAGGCCCAGGTCGCGGCAGGCGTCGGCCAGCCCGCGGACGGCCTCACCGAACTGCCACATGACCTCGGGCTCCTCCGGCGAGCCGAAGTTGAGGCAGTTGGTGACCGCCAGCGGCCGCGCGCCGGAGACGGCGACGTTGCGGTACGCCTCGGCCAGGTTGAGCTGCGCGCCGGCGTACGGGTCGAGGCGGGCGTAGCGGCCGTTGCCGTCGAGGGCCAGCGCGATGCCGCGGTGGCTCTCCTCGTCGATGCGGACCACGCCGGCGTCGTCGGGCGGGGCCAGCACGGTGTTGCCGCGGACGTAGCGGTCGTACTGCTCGGTCACCCACGTCTTGTCCGCGCCGTCCGGGCTGGCGACGACGGCCAGCCAGTGCGCGGCGAGCTCGTCGGGCGTCCGCGGGCGGCGCAGCGCCGCAGGGTCGTCGGCCTGCAGGTCGTCGAGGTCGGCCGGCCGCTGCATCGGGCGCTCGTAGACCGGGCCCTCGTGGGCGACGGTGCGCGGCGGGACGTCGACGATCCGCTCCCCGTGCCAGTCGACGGTCAGCCGGTCGCCGTCGGTGACCTCACCGATGACGGTCGCGAGCACGTCCCACTTGCGGCAGACGGCGAGGAAGGCGTCGACCTTGCCCGGCTCGACGATCGCGCACATGCGCTCCTGGGACTCACTCATCAGGATCTCGGCCGGGGTGAGCGTCGAGTCGCGCAGCGGGACGGCGTCCAGGTCGACGTGCATCCCGCCGGTGCCGGCGCTGGCCAGCTCGCTGGTGGCGCAGGAGAGCCCGGCGCCGCCGAGGTCCTGGATGCCGGTGACGAGGTCGGCGGCGAAGATCTCCAGGCAGGCCTCGATGAGCAGCTTCTCGGTGAACGGGTCGCCCACCTGCACGCTCGGGCGCTTGGCCGGCCCCTCCTCGTCGAAGGTCTCGCTGGCCAGCACGCTGACGCCGCCGATCCCGTCGCCGCCGGTGCGGGCGCCGAACAGGATCACCTTGTTGCCGACGCCCTCGGCCTTGGCCAGCCGGACGTCCTCGTGCTTCATCACGCCGACGCACAGCGCGTTGACCAGCGGGTTGCCGGCGTAGCAGTCGTCGAACAGCAGCTCGCCGCCGATGTTGGGCAGGCCCAGGCAGTTGCCGTAGCCGCCGACGCCGGCCACGACCCCGGGCAGCACGCGGGCGGTGTCGGGGGCGTCGGCCCGGCCGAAGCGCAGCGAGTCCATGACCGCGATCGGCCGCGCGCCCATGGTGAGGATGTCGCGGACGATGCCGCCGACCCCGGTGGCCGCGCCCTGGTAGGGCTCGACGTAGCTGGGGTGGTTGTGCGACTCGACCTTGAAGGTGACCGCGTAGCCGTCCCCGACGTCGACCACGCCGGCGTTCTCGCCGATGCCGACCAGCAGGGCGTCGCTGGGCGGCAGGTCGCCGAACCGGCGCAGGTGCACCTTGGAGCTCTTGTAGGAGCAGTGCTCGCTCCACATGACCGAGTACATCGCCAGCTCGGCGGTGGTGGGCCGGCGGCCGAGGATGCCGCGGATCCGGTCGTACTCGTCGGACTTCAGCCCGAGCTCGGCCCACGGCTGCTCGTCGTCGGGGTTCTTCCCGGCGATCTCGACGGTGTCGACACCCGCGCCTCGACTCCGACCTCGTTCCGCTCCTCGCTCGCTGGCGCTCGCTGCGATGCTCGCTCGGGCGTCGTCTTCGGAGTTCACGCGTTCACGACCGCCTTCAGCACGGAGGTGAAGAAGCCCAGCCCGTCGGTGCTCGGGCCGGTGAGGTCTTCGACGGCGTGCTCCGGGTGCGGCATGAGCCCGACCACGCGCCCGTTCTCGCTGGTGACACCGGCGATGTCGTTCGAGCTGCCGTTGGGGTTGCCGTCGACGTAGCGGACGGCGACCCGGCCCTCGGCCTCGAGCCGCTCGAGGTCCGCCGGCGCGGCGACGTACCGGCCCTCGCCGTTCTTCACCGGGACGACGATCCGCTGGCCGGCCTCGTAGGACGCCGTCCACGCGGTGTCGGCCCGCTCGATGCGCAGCACCTGGTCGCGGTTGCGGAAGTGCAGGTGGCTGTTGCGGGTCAGGGCGCCCGGGAGCAGGCCGGCCTCGCAGAGCACCTGGAAGCCGTTGCAGATGCCGAGCACGGGCATGCCGTCGCGCGCGCGGTCGACGACGTCGCGCATCATCGGCGCCCGCGCGGCGATCGCGCCGGCCCGCAGGTAGTCGCCGTAGGAGAAGCCCCCCGGCAGGACGACGGCGTCGACCCCCTGCAGGTCGTGCGACGCGTGCCAGAGCGCGACCGGCTCGGCGCCGGCCAGCCGCACCGCGCGTGCGGCGTCGACGTCGTCCAGGGAGCCGGGGAAGGTGATGACACCGATGCGCACGACGATCTCTCTCAGTCGGTGGGGAGGTGCAGCTCGACGTCCTCGATGACGGGGTTGGCCAGCAGCGTCTCGGCGATCTGCCGCAGCTCCGCCTCGTCGGGCGTCCCGTCGACCTCGAGCACGAAGTGCTTGCCCTGGCGGACGCTGCGCACGCTGTCGTGGCCGAGCCGGCCCAGCGCTCCCAGCACCGCCTGACCCTGGGGGTCGGAGATCTCCGGCTTCAGGACGACGTCGACGACCACCTGGGACACGCGGACGAGGGTACCGGGGTGGCGTGGCCCACTCGCCGCGGTGCGGGTGACGCTCCCCACGGTCACGGGGCGAGCAGCGACCAGACCGCCTCGGGGGCCTCCCAGTGGGCGTTGTGGCCGGCGCCCTCGAGCAGCACCGCGCCGGGGTCCACGCGGCGCATCGCGTCGAGGCCGACCATCGGGTCGGCCGCGCCCGCGGCCAGCCGCAGCGGCGCCACCGCCCGGGCCAGCACCTGCTCGACCGGCGGGCCGACGGCGCCGAACGCCCGCGGGTCGAGCGCCGCGGCGAACCCGCCGTCCACCTCCCGGACGCCGGCCCGCGCGACCGGGTCCTCCGGTGCCGCCAGCCCGGCGAGGCCGGCCAGCCGCAGGTGCCGGTCGGCGGCCTCGGCGGCGGTCGGGAAGACCTGCGACGGGCGGGCGGCCATCGACCGCGCGCGGGCCTCCTCCTCGGGCGTCCAGTCGATCTTCACCCCGACGGCGACGACGCGGGCGACGTCCACGCCGTACCAGCCGCCGGCCAGCACCGCGCCGACGACGCCGCCGAACGAGTGCCCCAGCACGGTCACGCGGGACGCCCCCGTCGCGACCGCCACCGCCGCCATGTCGGCGGCGTGCGCCGCGTAGCCGTACGGCGGCTCGGCCACCGAGCGGCCGTGCCCACGCAGGTCGGGCACCGCCCAGGAGCCGGGCCACGACGCCTCGACCACTGGCAGCAGCCGGTCCCACACCGCGCCGGTGGCGCCCAGCCCGTGCAGCAGGAGCAGCAGGTCCTCCCCGGACCCGCCGGAGCGGTACGCGATGCCCGCGCGCGTCTCGGCCACGTCAGCGGAAGGTCGTGCCGGTCAGCCGCTCGTAGGCGGTGACGTACCGCTCCCGGGTCGCCTCGACGACGTCGGCGGGCAGCTCCGGCGGCGGGGAGACGCGGTCCCAGCCGGAGTCGGTCAGCCAGTCGCGGACGTACTGCTTGTCGTACGAGGGCTGCGCGGCCCCCGGCGACCACAGCGTCGCCGGCCAGAAGCGGGACGAGTCCGGCGTGAGCACCTCGTCCCCGAGGGTCAGCCGGCCGTCGGCGTCCAGGCCGAACTCGACCTTGGTGTCGGCGAGGACGATGCCGGCCTCCAGCGCGATCTCCGCCCCGCGGCGGTACAGCGCCAGGGTCAGCTCGCGCAGCTCGCCGGCGCGGGCCTCGCCCACCGCTGCGACGACGGCGGCGAAGTCGATCGCCTCGTCGTGCTGGCCCACCTCGGCCTTGGTCGACGGCGTGAACACGGGCTCGGGCAGCTGCGAGCCCTCCACCAGCCCGGCGGGCAGCGGGACGTCCCGGATCGACCCGGTCCGCTGGTACTCGACCGTCCCGGAGCCCGACAGGTAGCCGCGGGCCACGCACTCGACCGGGAGCATCTCCAGCCGGCGGACCAGCATCGCCCGGCCGGCGACCTCCGCGGGGACGTCGGTCGCCGACAGCAGGTGGTGCGCGGCCCCGAACGACGACAGGACCGGCGTCAGCTGCTCGAACCACCACACCGACAGCGCGGTGAGCACCCGACCCTTGTCCGGGATCGGCGTCGGCAGCACGTGGTCGTACGCGGAGATCCGGTCCGACGCGACCAGCAGCAGCCGGTCCGGGCCGGCGTCGTAGATCTCGCGCACCTTCCCCCGCGCGACGAGCGGCAGGTCCACGCTCACGTGAGGGCGGCCAGCCGCTCGAACAGCGGGTCCAGCTGGGCCACGTAGCGCTCCGGCCGGCAGATCTCGTCCAGCCGGGCCTCGTCGAGGGTCACCCCGGAGGCCGCGGCGCGGTCGCGGAGGGTCTGCCGGAACGGCGTTCCGGTGTTCCAGGTCTCCATGGCCGCGCCCTGCACCAGCGCGTAGGCGTCCTCGCGGGAGAGCCCGCCCTCGACCACCTCGAGGAGCACCGACGACGTGTAGATGAGCCCGCCGGTCGACTCCAGGTTGGCCCGCATCCGGCCGGCGTCCACCACCAGGCCCTCCACCAGGCCGGTGGTGAGGTGCAGCAGGTAGTCGGTGGTGATCGCGGCGTCGGGCAGGAAGACCCGCTCGGTGGAGGAGTGCGAGATGTCCCGCTCGTGCCAGAGCGGGATGCCCTCCATCACCGGCACGACGGCGGCCCGCACCACGCGGGCCAGGCCCGCGATGCGCTCCGACCGGATCGGGTTCTTCTTGTGCGGCATGGCGCTGGAGCCCTTCTGGCCGGAGCCGAAGGCCTCCGACAGCTCCCGCACCTCGGTCCGCTGACCGTGCCGCACCTCGAGCGCGATGGTCTCGCAGACCGTGGCGATGATCGCCAGCGCGGAGACCCACTCGCTCACCGAGTCGCGCATGACGACCTGCGTGGAGGCGTCGGCCGGCCGCAGCGACAGCGCCTCGGCCACGGCGACCTCGACCGACGGGTCGATCAGCGAGTACGTGCCGACCGCGCCGGAGATGGCGACGACGCCGACCCGGTCGCGGGCCGCCCGCAGCCGGTCGCGGGAGCGGGCCGCGGCGAAGGCGATGTCGGCGACGCGGTGGCCCCACACGACGGGCTCGGCGTGCACGCCGTGGGTCCGGCCGACCTTGATCGTGTGCCGGTGCTCCAGA
The DNA here is from genome assembly GCF_051383635.1 of Geodermatophilus sp. CPCC 205506. Classification (NCBI taxonomy): domain Bacteria; kingdom Bacillati; phylum Actinomycetota; class Actinomycetes; order Geodermatophilales; family Geodermatophilaceae; genus Geodermatophilus; species Geodermatophilus sp. CPCC 205506. The sequence goes on from NZ_JALPKP010000061.1 coordinate 8,379, forward strand.
CCGTGGTCGCGCAGCACGGCCACCAGCCGGTCCAGCCGCGCCAGCAGCAGGTCGGTCGCCTCGGTCAGCTGCACCGCCAGCGCCGTGTCCAGCAGGTCCGACGACGTCATGCCGTGGTGCACGTAGGCGGCCGCCGACCGGGGCGTGGTGTTGTCCGCCCACGCGGTGAGGAAGGCGATGACGTCGTGCTGCGTCGTCTCCTCGATCTCCGCGACCCGCTCCGGCGTGGGTGGCGGCGCATCGCGCACCGGCGCCACCACGTCGGCGGGCACCCGCCCGGCCGCGGCGTGCGCCTCCAGCACGAGGGTCTCCACCCGGCACCAGAGCTCGTACTTGTGCTGGTCGCTCCAGACCCGTCCCATGTCGGGGAGGGTGTAGCGCTCGATCATGCGGGTACCGCCCGCCACCGGTCAGCTCGTCGCACCACGGGCACAGTGTCCCGTAGGGCTAACGTGATCATGGACGGGCCCCAGAGCCCGGGCGGAGGTACACGATGCTGCGACGCGCGGGCTCCCTGGTGGCGCGGGCCCGGGAACGCATCCGCGCCGCCGCGGAGCACGACCCGTACCACTGGCCCGAGCGCGACGGCGACCGGGCGATCCTGGTCCACGACGACGTCCCGGCCGACGCCGACCCCGAGCCGTCCGGCGAGGAGGCGCCCGGCGACGAGCCCGCCGACCGGCCCCCGCTGGGCAGCCCCGAGCCCGGTGCTCCCGACCTCGACAGCCCCGGCGGCGTCAGCGGGCCACCCCCTGGCGGCCGCCCGCACCGCACCGGCCACCACGTCCGCCGGCTGACCGGCGCCGACCGCGTCCCCGCCGTCGACGCCGCCGTCCCGGCCGGGCTGCGGATCGCCGCGTCCTGGTCGTGGCGGCTGATCGCGGTCATCGCCGGTGTCTACGTGCTGCTCTACGCCGCCGCGTACGTCGCCGTCGTCGTCGTCCCGGTGTTCGTGGCGCTGCTGCTGGCCGCGCTGCTGCAGCCGGGCGCCGCGGCGCTGGTTCGGCACGGCTGGCCCCGGTCGCTGGCCGCGCTGGCCATGCTCGTCGTCGGCCTCGGGGTCGTCGCCGGGATCATCACGCTGGTCGTGGAGCGGTTCACCGCCGGCTTCTCCGACCTCGCCGACCAGGTGAACCAGGGCCTCACCCAGATCCGCGACTTCGTCGTCGACACCTTCCCGGTGTCGCAGCGGCAGATCGACGAGGCGCTGACGGCCGCCCAGGAGGCGCTCGTCGCCAACCAGGACACGCTCACCTCCGGGGCGATCACCACCGCGGCGACCGTCGGCGAGGTGTTCGCCGGCATCGTCCTGGCGCTGTTCACGCTGTTCTTCTTCCTCAAGGACGGCCGGTCGATCTGGCTCTGGCTGGTGGGGCTGTGCCCGGCCGACGCCCGCGCCTACATCGACGAGGCGGCCCGCCGCTCCTGGCGCACGCTGATCTCCTACGTGCGCGCCACCGTCGCCGTCGCGCTGGTCGACGCGGTGGGCATCGGCATCGGGCTGGCGATCCTGCAGGTGCCACTGGTCATCCCGCTGGCCGCGCTGGTGTTCCTCGGCGCGTTCATCCCGATCATCGGGTCGTTCCTCGCCGGGACGGTGGCGGTGCTGGTGGCGCTGGTGGCCAACGGCCCGATCACCGCGCTGATCACGCTCGCCGTCGTCGTGCTGGTGATGCAGCTGGAGGGGCACGTGCTGCAGCCGCTGCTGCTGGGTCGCGCCGTCCGCGTGCACCCGCTGGCCGTCGTCCTGGCGATCGCCGCCGGGCTGCTCATCGCCGGCATCTTCGGCGCGCTCATCGCCGTGCCGATCGTGGCGTGCGCCAACGTGGCCGGCACCTACCTGGCCCGGCGGCACGACGGGCCGCGGCCACCCGAGCCGCGCCCCGACCGGGCGCGCCCGGCCGTCACCGTGGAGTAGGAGAAGGACCCCGTCCCACCCACCCCTCGCAAGCTCGGGGCGGTGCCCTGGACGGTGCCAGTCGCGACGTCCTGACCTGTCAGCCGACGGCGACCCTGCCCTCGACGGCGGCCAGCGCGATGTCGGTGCGCCAGTGCGCGTCGGCCAGCCGGACGCCGGCCACCCGCTCGTAGGCCAGCTGCCGGGCCGCGGCGAGGTCGGCGCCCACAGCGGTCACCGCCAGCACCCGCCCGCCCGCGGACCGGACCGTCCCGTCCGCGTCCGCGGTGGTGCCCGCGTGCAGCACCCCCGCGCCGTCGGCGCCGGTGATCGGGTCACCGGTGCGCGGCCGCTCGGGGTACCCCGGCGCGGCGACGACGACCGTGACCGCGGCGCCCGCGCGCCAGCGCAGCGGCGGGTGGTCGGCCAGCGTGCCGGTGGCGGCGGCGTGCAGCAGCCCGGCCAGCGGGGTCTCCAGCAGCGGCAGCACGACCTGGGTCTCGGGGTCGCCGAAGCGGGCGTTGAACTCGACCACCCGCAGGCCGCGGGAGGTCAGCGCGAGGCCGGCATAGAGCAGCCCCGAGAACGCCTCGCCGCGGCGGGCCATCTCGTCGACGGTCGGCTGGAGGACGGTGGCCAGCACCTCGTCGACCAGCCCGGCCGGCGCCCACGGCAGCGGCGCGTAGGCCCCCATCCCGCCGGTGTTCGGGCCGGCGTCGCCGTCGTCGCGGCGCTTGGCGTCCTGCGCGGGCACCAGCGGCAGCACCGTCGTCCCGTCGGTGACGGCGAACAGCGACACCTCGGGGCCGTCGAGGTACTCCTCGACCAGCACGGCGCCGCCGGCGTCGAGGACTCGGTGCCCGTGGGCGACGGCGGCGGCCCGGTCGGTGGTGACGACGACGCCCTTGCCCGCGGCCAGGCCGTCGTCCTTGACCACGTACGGCGCCCCCGCCTCGTCCAGCGCGGTCTCCAGCTCCGCCGGGCCGCCGACCGGCCACGAGCGGGCGGTCGGCACACCCGCGGCGGTCATCACGTGCTTGGCGAAGGACTTGCTGCCCTCGAGCTGGGCCGCCTCGGCGGACGGTCCGAAGCAGGCGATCCCGGCGTCCCGGACCGCGTCGGCCGCCCCGGCCACCAGCGGCACCTCCGGGCCGACGACGACCAGGTCGGCGCCCCAGCCGGTGGCCAGCGCGGCGATCGCGACCGGGTCCGCGACGTCGACCGCGGCCGGCTCGGCGATCGTGCGGGTGCCGGCGTTACCCGGCGCGCAGGCCAGGGCGGTGACCGCCGGGTCGTCGCGCAGAGCGACGCACAGGGCGTGCTCCCGGGCACCGGAACCGATCACGAGCACACGCACGGACGGCGACCCTACCGACCCTCACCGCATGCGGTTGGGCTGCGCCCGGTAGGCCCGGTACAGGGCGCGGACGCGGGCGTGCTCGGCGGCCCGGGCCCGGGCGTCCGAGCGCAGCGCCTGCCGCCGCGCCTCGGCCTGGAGCTTGCGCCAGGCGGCGTAGCGGGCCGGGTCCAGCCGGCCCTCGGCGATCGCGGCGGCGACGGCGCAGCCGGGCTCCGAGCGGTGCCCGCAGTCGCGGAACCGGCACTGCTGCGCCAGCTCGGTGACGTCGGCGTAGGTGGTGTCGATGCCCTCGTCGTCGACCAGCCCCAGCTCCCGCATGCCCGGGGTGTCCACCAGCAGGCCGCCGCCGGGGAGCAGGTGCAGCTCGCGGGCGGTGGTGGTGTGCCGGCCGCGGCCGTCGCTCTCGCGGATCGCGCTCGTCGCGATCAGCTCCGCGCCGAGCAGCGCGTTGGCCAGGCTGGACTTCCCGACGCCGGAGGGGCCGACCATCGCCGCCGTCCGGCCGGGGCCGATGCGGGCGGCGACCTCCGCCACGCCGGCCCCGCTCACCGAGCTGACCGGCAGGACGTCGACGCCGAGGGCGGACTCGGCGACCTCCTGGACCGCGGCGGGCACGTCGTCGCACAGGTCGGCCTTGGTGAGGACGACGACCGGCGTCGCCCCGCTGCCCCACGCGACCGCGAGGTAGCGCTCGACCCGGCGCAGCCGCTGCGGGCCGGCGAGGGCGTCGACGACCAGCACCGCGTCGAGGTTCGCGGCCACGACCTGCGCCGCCGACGTCCGGCCCGCGGTCACGCGGGTGAACGCCGTCCGGCGGGGCAGCACCGCCACGGCCAGCTCGCCGCGCAGGGCCACCCAGTCGCCCACGGCCGCGCCGGTGTCCCCGAGCAGCGCGGTACCCGGGTGCGCGCGCAGCTCGCCGTCGGCGGTCAGCACGGTCAGCCGGCCGCGGTCCACGCGGGCGACCCGCCCCGGGACGCAGTCGGGCGGCAGCTCCCCGGCGCGCTCGGGCGTCCACCCCAGGAGTGAGAGATCCGTCACGTCCGCATGGTGGCGCGCAGGTCAGCACGCTGTCGTCCGAATTGTCCGCGGATCACACCCGCACGTTCGCGTTCTGTTCAGGTGGCTGCGGTGTTCTCAATGACATGCACGCGAGCGAGTCGCTGGCAGTGGACCCGGCGACCGGCCTCCGCCGCCCCGTCGTCGTCGGCCACCGCGGCGCCCCCGCCTACCGCCCCGAGCACACCGCAGGCAGCTACGAGCTCGCCATCGACCTCGGCGCCGAGCTCATCGAGCCCGACGTCGTCGTCAGCCGGGACGGCGCGCTCGTCGTCCGGCACGAGAACGAGCTGTCGCGTTCCACCGACGTCGCCGGCCGGCCCGAGTTCGCCGGCCGGCGCACCACCCGGGTCGTCGGGGAGCGCGAGCGCAGCGGCTGGTTCGCCGAGGACTTCACCCTCGCCGAGCTGCGCACGCTGCGGGCGGTCGAGCGCATGCCCGAGCTGCGCCCGCTGAACACGCCCTACGACGGGCGGTTCGGCGTCCTGACGCTGGCCGAGGTCGTGGAGCTGGCCCGGCGCCGGTCCACCGCCGCCCGGCCCGTCCGCGTGCTCGCCGAGCTGAAGAAGCCGCGCTGGGCCGGCGAGCACGGCCTGCCGATGGTCGACCTCGTCGCCGCCGAGCTGCGCCGGCTGGGGGCGGACACCCCCGACGGCACGGTCGTGCTGCAGTCCTTCGACGCCGCCGCGCTGCGGGAGCTGCGCGCCGAGCTGGGGGACGCCGGGCCGACGATGCTGCAGCTGGTCGACGACGTGGCCGCCGACGACGCGATGGTGACCCCGGCCGGGCTGCGCGAGGCCAGCACCTACGCCCAGGGCATCGCGCCCAGCCGGCACCGGATCCTGCTGCGCGACGCCGACCAGGCGATGACCGGCGTCTCCACCCTCGTCAGCCAGGCGCACCGGGCCGGGCTGCTGGTGGTGCCGTGGACGCTGCGCCCCGAGAACGCCTTCCTGCCCCGCCACCTGCGCCGCGGGGAGGACCCCGCCGCCCCCGGCGACATGCAGACCGAGGCCCGGCTGCTGTTCGCCCTCGGCGTCGACGGGCTGATCACCGACGCGCCCGAGATCGCCCTCCGGGCACGTCAGGAGCTGGTCACCGCGCGGGACCGCACCCCGACGACCAGGTGACGTTCAGTTCAGGAGGTCGTGGACGACGACGTTCTCGTCGCGGCCCGGGCCGACGCCGATCACGCTGACCCGCGCGCCGGAGAGCTCCTCCAGCCGCCGCACGTAGGCCTGCGCGTTGGCCGGCAGCTCGTCGAAGGTGCGGCAGTTCCGGAGGTCCTCGAACCAGCCCGGCATCTCCTCGTACACCGGCGTGGCGTGGTGGAAGTCGGTCTGGGTCATCGGCATCTCGTCGTGCCGGACGCCGTCCACGTCGTAGGCCACGCAGATCGGCACCGTCTCCAGGCCGGAGAGGACGTCGAGCTTGGTGAGGAAGTAGTCGGTGATCCCGTTGACCCGGCTGGCGTAGCGGGCCACGACGGCGTCGAACCACCCGCAGCGGCGGTCCCGCCCGGTGGTGACGCCCACCTCGCCGCCCTGCTTGCGCAGGTACTCGCCGTTGGCGTCGAACAGCTCGGTCGGGAACGGGCCGGAGCCGACGCGGGTCGTGTAGGCCTTGAGGATGCCGACCACCCGCTCGATCCGCGTGGGGCCGATGCCCGAGCCGGTGGCCGCCCCGCCCGCGGTCGGGTTCGACGACGTCACGAACGGATAGGTGCCGTGGTCGACGTCGAGCAGCGTGCCCTGCGAGCCCTCCAGCAGGACCCACTCGCCGGCGTCGAGGGCCCTGCCGAGCAGCAGCCGGGTGTCGATGATCCGGTGCTTGAGCGCCTCGGCGTACTCCGCGTACTCCTCGACGACCTCGTCGACGTCGATCGCCTTGCGGTTGTAGACCTTGACCAGGATCTGGTTCTTCTCCTGGAGCGTGCCCTCGAGCTTCTGCCGGAGGATCGACAGGTCGAGGAGGTCCTGCACGCGGATGCCGGTGCGGGCCACCTTGTCGCCGTACGCCGGGCCGATGCCGCGGCCCGTGGTGCCGATCTTCCGCTTGCCCAGGAAGCGCTCGGTGACCTTGTCGAGGGCCCGGTGGTGCGGCATGATCAAGTGCGCGTCCGAGGAGATGACCAGGCGCGAGGTGTCCACCCCCCGCTCCTCCAGGCCGGCCAGCTCACCGATCAGCACCTCCGGGTCGACGACCACGCCGTTGCCGATGACCGGCGTGCACCCGGGGGTGAGGATGCCCGACGGGATCAGGTGCAGGGCGTAGCGCTCCCCGTCGGGCGTGATCACCGTGTGGCCGGCGTTGTTGCCGCCCTGGTACCGCACCACGTAGGGCACCCGGCCACCGAGCAGGTCGGTGGCCTTCCCCTTGCCCTCGTCGCCCCACTGGGCCCCGATCAGCACGACTGCCGGCATCTCGCTGTCGATCCCCTCAAGCGTCGGCACCGGCGGATGACCGGCTGGCAGGTGGCAGGGTATCCGCATGTCGCTCGCCGAGTTCGACCTGCGCGGCCTCGGGCCCGGCCAGGCGCCGTCCCGGGACGCCGTCGCGCCGGCGGCCGAGGCGGACGCGGTGCTGGTGAAGGGGCCGGTGGCGGCGCTGGCGGCGGTGCTCGCGGTCCTGCACAAGGCCGGTCGTACCGCGCTGGTCCCGGTGTCGTGGGAGCCGGCCGACGACACCTCCTCGACCGGCCTGGCCCGCGCGCTCGGCGTGGGCACCGGCGACGTACGGGAGCTGAGCCTGGTGCGCGACGACCACGGAGGGGTGCTGCTGCACCACGGCCGGCTCGAGGCGGCCGGCGAGGAGCGCCGTCGGCTGGCCCGGCGGTTCGGGGCGCAGGCCCACAACGACGCGGTGAAGGTCGCCGACGGGCAGATCACGCGGATCGACGTCCGGCCCGACTGGCGGCAGGCGGACACCCTGGGCGTCGTCGTCATGACGCTGCCGCTGCGGCCGGCCCGGCGCACGTCCGGCCGCGCGGTGCAGATCGCCTGCGACCCGGCGCGGGTGGTGCGGGACGGCGTCCCCTACCCGCGACCGGTCAGCCGGTGGACCTGGTACGCCGACGACCGGGTGCGCTGGCGGTTGCAGCCCTGACACGGGAGGGAGCCGGAGCCGGGCGTCTCGTGGACACTGAGCACCTCCCTCCCCGAGGAGGCCCCGCTGCCGACGTCCCGTCCCGGCCCGTGACCGCCGACGGTCTGCCCTCGTTCAGGCCGCACCCGGCCGGGCTGACCCCTGCCCGGCGCCGGCTGGTCGACCGGGCCCTGGCCCGCCCCAGCCTGGCGGCGTTCGCGGGCCTGGCGGTGGTGGTGGCGTTCTTCGGGGCGCAGGCGCCCGAGCTGCTCACCACCGGCGGGCTGGCCAGCGTCCTGGACGCCGCGGCGCTGCTGGGCATCGGCGGCGTGGCGGTCGCCCTGCTGCTGGTGTCGGGTCAGTTCGACCTCTCGATCGGCATGGTCGCCGTCGGCAGCGCGCTGGTCACCGGACTGCTGATCGGGCAGGCCGGCTGGAGTGCCTGGCCGGCGCTGGTGGCGTCGCTGGCCGCGGCGCTGGCGGTCGGGGTGGTCAACGGCCTGATCGTCGTCCGCAGCGGGCTGCCCAGCTTCCTGGTGACGCTCGCGACCTTCCTGGTGCTGCAGGGGGTGGCGCTGGCCGGCACCCGGGCGATCACCGGGTCGGTGCGCATCGAGGGTCTGGGGTCGGCGCCGGACTGGTCGTCGGTCACGGCGGTGTTCGGGTCCACGGTGCAGGTCGGCGACGGCCGGTTCCGGATCGCGCTGCTCTGGTGGCTGGTGCTCACCGCGGTGGCGTCCTGGGTGCTGTGGCGCACCCGGTTCGGCAACGCGGTCTTCGCCGTCGGCGGCGCCCGCCAGGCGGCCCAGGAGCTCGGGGTCCCCGACCGGCGGACGACGATCGTCCTGTTCTGCTGCACCGCGGCGGCCGGCTGGCTCATCGGCACGCTCGGCCTGGTGCGGATCGGCGGCGTCCAGGGCGGCCCCGGACTCGGGACGGCGATCGAGTTCGTCGTCGTCGCGGTCATCGGCGGCTGCCTGCTCACCGGCGGCTACGGCTCGGCGGTCGGCGCCGCGGTGGGCGCGCTGGTCTACGCCGTGGCCCGCCAGGGCGTCGTCCTGGCCGGGTGGGACGCGCGCTGGTTCGAGGCGTTCCTGGGCGTGCTGCTGCTGGTGGCGCTGCTGACCAACGGCGTCGTGCGCAGCCGGCTGCGGGCGGTGCCGCGGTGGTGAGCGAGCCGGCCGGCCCGGTGCTGGAGCTGCGCGGGGTCAGCGTCCACCACGGCAGCGTGCCGGCGCTGGCGCGGGTCAGCGCCGCCTTCGGCCCGGGCGAGATCACCTGTGTCCTCGGGGAGAACGGCTCGGGGAAGTCCACGCTGGTCTCGGTCCTCTCCGGGCTGCGCCGGCACGACGAGGGCGAGCTGCTGCTCGATGGCCGCCCGGTGCGCTTCCGGTCGCCGAAGGACGCGCGCGCCGCGGGCATCGCCACCGTCTGGCAGGACCTCGCCGTCGCACCGCTGCTGTCGGTGTGGCGGAACTTCTTCCTCGGCGCCGAGCCGACCCTCGGTGCGGGCCCGCTGCGCCGGCTGGACCTGGCCACGGCGCGGGAGACGACGGTGCGGGCCATGGCCCGGGTCGGCGTGCTGGGGGTCGACCCCGACCAGCCGGCCGCGGCGCTGTGGGTCGGGGGGCGGCAGAGCCTGGCCATCGCCCGGGCGCTGCACTTCGGTGCCCGCGCACTGCTGGTCGACGAGCCGACGGCGCCCATGACGATCGCCCAGCACACCCTCGTCGGGCGGGCGGTGCTGGCCGCCCGCGCCCAGGGGCTGGCGGTCCTCGCGGTCACGAACAACCCGCGCTACGCGCACCTGATCGGCGACCGCTTCCTGCTGCTCGCGCACGGGCACGTGGCGGGCGACCTGACGCGTGAGGACGTCGACGCCGACGTCCTCACGCGCCTGATGGCCGGCGGTGACGAGCTGACCGCGCTCACCACCCGGCTGCGGCAGCTGCACCCGGAGCTCGACGAGCGCTGAGCGGCCCCGTCCCGAGGCTCGCGCCGAGCGGAGCGCGGCGCGAGGAGGACGGGGTCCCTGTTCAGGTGAAGATGCTGACGCCGCCCGGCCCCACGAGAAGACCGACGACGATCAGCACGATGCCCCAGAGCAGCTGCCTGCGCAGGAGCGCGACGATGCCGGCGACGACGAGGATGACGGCGAGGATCCAGAGAAGCGTTGCCATGCAGCACCTCCGGTGAGGGGCGTCCGTGCCGGACGCCGGGGACGGAGCGTAACGAGCAGCGGGCGAACGCGCACGTCGAACGATCACACATCGTGACGAAACCGCAACCTGGTGATCGTTCACGACTCCCGGTCGACCCGGCCGGCGCCCCCGGTTCCTGATCACGCCGCGGGGTGGATCAGCCGCCCCAGCAGGTCCACGTGCCAGTCGACGTGGGCCCGGCGGCCGAGGTGCCCGCACGGCCGGACGAGGTCGAAGCGGGTGAGGACGGTGCCGGCGTCGGCCCACAGCAACGCCAGGTGGCCCGCGTGCGGGCGCGGGGCGTCGGGGCGCTCGCCGAGGTCGAGCTGCAGCTGCCGGCTGGGCCTCTGCCGGTAGAAGGCGCGCAGGCCGTCGGTGGCGGCGGCGGGGATCTCGCCGTCGTCGGAGCGCCACACCCGCAGGACGTCGGTGGGCGTGCGCAGGATGAGACCGCTCATCGGCAGCCCCAGGTTGTCGGTGCCGGTGCCGCCGAGCTCCAGCAGCGGGTCGGAGAGCTCGTCGGGTGAGGCGCCCCAGGGCCGGAGCCGCTCCATCGCCTCCCGGCGGACCAGCTGGTGGTCCAGGTGCCGGTCGGCGGTGGGGTTCCACCCGTGCTCGGCGTGGACGGCCGCGCTGACCGCGACACCGGCCGACAGGGCCTGGTGGACGGCGAGCAGCAGCGGCCGCAGCCGATCGACGACGGCGGCCGGTGAGTGCTCCACGGTGCCCCAGTCTGCCCGGAGGCACCGACGTCCCCGGCCTGAGGGGCAGAAATGGCCATTTCTGCCCCTCAGGCCGGGGTCAGGGCGCCAGGTTGGGGTCGCTGTCGAGCAGCAGCTGGGTGCAGCGCTCCTGCTCGTCGGTCTCGCCGATCGCCTCGGCGGCCCGGGCCAGCACCGTCAGGCAGCGCAGGAACCCGCGGTTGGGCTCGTGCGACCACGGCACCGGGCCGAAGCCCTTCCAGCCGTTGCGGCGCAGCGCGTCCAGCCCGCGGTGGTAGCCGGTGCGGGCGTAGGCGTAGGCCTCGATCGTGTCGCCCAGCTGGCGCTCGGGGCGGTTGAGCGCCTCCTCGGCCAGCGCCGCCCAGGCCGCGCTCACCGTGGGGTGGTGGGCGGCGACCTCGGCGGCCGGCGTGCCCGCGGCCAGCTCGGCGTCGGCCTCCGGGTTCGGCGGTAGGAGGGTGGCCGGCGGCTCGCCGAGCAGGTTGTGGTGCGCGTGGCTCATCAGTTGCCCTGCGACTGGCCGGCCGACAGCAGGTCCTCGCAGGCCTGGACGATGCGGGCGGCCATGCCGGTCTCCGCGGCCTTGAGGTAGCTGCGCGGGTCGTAGGCCTTCTTGTTGCCGACCTCGCCGTCGACCTTGAGGACGCCGTCGTAGTTGCTGAACATGTGCCCGACGATCGGCCGGGTGAAGGCGTACTGGGTGTCGGTGTCGACGTTCATCTTCACGACGCCGTAGGAGAGGGCCTCGCGGATCTCCTCCTGCGCCGACCCCGAGCCGCCGTGGAACACCAGGTTGAAGGGCTTGCTGCCGTCGGCCTGGCCGAACTCGCGGGCGACGACGTCCTGGCCCATCTTGAGGATCTCCGGGCGCAGCTTGACGTTGCCGGGCTTGTAGACGCCGTGCACGTTGCCGAAGGTGGCGGCGAGCAGGTAGATGCCCTTCTCCCCCAGGCCGAGCGACTTGGCGGTGGCGACGAAGTCGCCCTCGGCGGTGTACAGCTTGTCGTTGATGTCGTGCGAGACGCCGTCCTCCTCGCCGCCGACCACGCCGATCTCGACCTCCAGCACGATCTTGGCCGCGGATGCCTTCTCGATGAGCTCCTCGGCGATCGCGAGGTTCTCGGCGAGGTCGATCGCCGAGCCGTCCCACATGTGCGACTGGAACAGCGGCGCCTGGCCGGCGTCCACCCGGTCCTTGGAGAGGGCGATCAGCGGGCGTACGTAGGAGTCGAGCTTGTCCTTGGGGCAGTGGTCGGTGTGCAGCGCGACGTTGACCGGGTACTTCTCGGCGACGACGTGCGCGAACTCGGCCAGGGCGACTGCACCGGTGACCATGTCCTTGACCTTGGTGCCCGAGGCGAACTCCGCCCCACCGGTCGAGAACTGGATGATGCCGTCGCTGCCGGCGTCGGCGAAGCCCCGCAGGGCCGCGTTGACCGTCTCCGACGAGGTGCAGTTGATCGCCGGGTAGGCGAACCCGCCCTCCTTGGCCCGGCTGATCATGTCGGCGTAGACCTCTGGGGTCGCGATGGGCATGCGAGGCACTCCTTGCGTCGGGGGTGGCGCTTGCTCGGCGGCCAGTATCCCGCCGGTCGGTTCAGTCCGGGGTGTCGGGGCGGACGTCCAGGCCGAGGGCGGTCACCAGGGTGACGGCCTGGGAGACGTCGATCCGCGCGCGGGCGAGCTCGACCGTGCGGGGGTCGACCGCGGACAGGTCCGAACCGCGCAGGTCAGCGCCGCTGAGGTCGGCCCGGTGCAGCTCCGCGCCGGACAGGTCCAGGTGGCGCAGGATCGCGCCGGACGCCCGCGCGCCGGCGAGGTCCGCCTCGCGCAGCCGCGTCCCGGTGAACGCGGCGCGCCGGAGGTCCGCGCCGGCCAGCCCGACGAAGGACCAGTCGCCCCGGGTGACGGTCATCAGGTCGAAGGTGCAGCGGTCGAACGTGCTGCCGGTGAGCTTGCAGTCGGTGAACTCGGCCCGGGCGAACGAGCAGCCGGTGAAGGTGCAGGCCACGAAGGCCGCGTCGGTGTGCCGGGAGAGGGTGAACCGGCAGTCGCGGAAGACGCACTCGGTGAAGACGGCGCCGACGTCGGTGGTCTCCGACAGGTCCACCCCGCTGAACGCCACCCGGGTGTGCTCCCGGCCGGAGAGGTCCTCGCCGTACCAGTCCCCACCCGGGACGTCGGTCTCCGTCGTCGGCGGCTGCGCCCCGTCCCTGCGGTCGGCCACCGCTCACCCCTGCTCGACGCGGCTGGCCACCCGGGCGACGACGACGACCGGGTCGTAGGTCGGGGAGAACGGCGGGGCGTAGGAGAGGTCGGAGCCCGCGAACTCCTCCGCGGTCAGGCCGGCCCAGATCGCGGTGGCGAGGACGTCGATCCGCTTGCCGCTGGTCGGCCCGCCGACGATCTGCGCCCCGAGCAGCCGGCCGGAGCCGCGGTCGCTGATCAGCTTCACCGTCATCGGGTCGGCGCCGGGGTAGTAGCCGGCCCGCGTCGTCCCCTCGATCGTCTCGACACGGCAGTCGTACCCGGCCGCCTCCGCCTCGCTGGTGCACAGCCCGGTGCGGGCGACCTCGAGCTCGCCGACCTTGGTCAGCGCGGTCCCGAGGACGCCGGCGAACCGCGCCGGCCGGCCGCCGATGACCGAGCCCGCGACCCGGCCCTGCTTGTTGGCGTGCGTGCCGAGCGCGACGTGGGCCGGCTCGCCGGTCAGCCGGTGGTACGTCTGCGCGCAGTCCCCGGCGGCGAACACCTCCGGGTGCGACCGGCTGCGCTGGCTGCGGTCGACGTCGACGGCGCCGGTCTCGCCCAGCCGCAGCCCGGCCTCCTGCGCGAGCCCGGCCTCCGGCCCCATGCCCAGGCCGAGGACGACGAGGTCGCAGGGGTAGCTGCCCGCGTCGGTGCGCACGGCCCGGACCACGCCGTCGGCGTCGGTCTCGACCTCCCGCACCGGCTGGTTCGGCTGGACGTCGATGCCCATGTCCCCCATCGCCTTGCACACCCGCTCACCCATGTCGGCGTCCAGGAGGGACATCGGCAGCGGGTCGGCGAGGACGACGGTGACCGACAGCCCGCGGCCGTGCAGCACGTCGGCCATCTCCAGGCCGATGTAGCCGCCGCCCAGGACCACCGCGCGGCGGGCGCCCGCGGCCACCGCGGCCCGGATGTCGGCGCCGTCGGCCAGCCGGTGCACCCCGTGCACGCCCTCGGCGTCCAGGCCCGGCACGGGCGGACGCAGCGGCCGGCCACCGGTGGCCACGACCAGCCGGTCGTAGCCGAGCATCCCGCCGGTGTCGGTGCGGACGGTGCCGGCGTCGAGGTCGATCGCCTCGGCGCGGGTCCCGGTGCGGACGTCGATGTCCTGCGCGGCGAAGTCCCGCGGGGTGCGGGCGATCAGCCGGTCGCGGTCGGACACCACCCCGCCCACCCAGTAGGGGATGCCGCAGGCGGAGTAGGAGACCTCCGGCCCCTGCTCGAGGACGGTGATGGCCAGCTCGCCGGCCGGCCGCAGCCGCCGGGCCTGCGCGGCCGCGGACATGCCCGCGGCGTCCCCGCCGATCACCAGCAACCGGTCAGCGCTCATGCGGTCAGCGTGTCACCCGGGCGTCCCACCTGCGTGGTCGCGCCGGAGCAGGTCCACCGCCCGGGTGGCGGCGGCCAGCTGGGTGGGCGCCTGCGCGACCGACCAGCGGCGGGTGGCCCGGTCCACGGCGAGCGTCGTCCAGCCCTCCCCGTCCTCACCGGACAGGTGCACGAGCAGGGTCGCGGCGTCGTGCTCGACCCGGCAGCGGTGGTCGGGGCGCGCGTGCAGCGTGCCGCGCCGGGCGGCATCGGCGACGAACGACGTCCAGCGGGCCACGCGGTCAGCCCCGCCGCAGCACCTTGCCGGGGTTGAGCAGGCCGTCCGGGTCGAGCGCGCCCTTGATCGACCGGTGCACCTCCAGGGACACCGGTCCCACCTCCCGCTCGAGCCAGTCGACCTTGATCGACCCGACGCCGTGCTCGCCGGTGATCGTGCCGCCGAGGGCGAGGCCGAGTTCGAGGATGTCGTCGAAGGCGGCGAAGGCCCGCTCGCGCTGGTCGGCGTCGGTCGGGTCGAAGCAGATGGTCGGGTGCATGTTGCCGTCACCGGCGTGGCCGACCACCCCGATGGTCAGCGCGCGCTCGGCGGCGATGGTGTCGCAGCCGTCGAGGAAGGCGGCGATCCGCGAGCGGGGGACGGCGACGTCGTCGATGAGCGTGCTGCCCAGCCGTTCCAGCGCCGGCAGGGCCATGCGGCGGGCGGCGAGCAGCAGGTCGCCCTCGGCCGCGTCGTCGGTGGTGTGCACGAGGTCCGCGCCGGCCTCCCGGCACAGCTGCGCCAGCGCCTCGATCTCCCGCACCGCCGCCTCCCCGCCGGTGTCGGACTGCGCCACCAGCAGCGCGTGCGCGCCGCGGTCGAGGTCGGCGTGCATCAGGTCGTCGACGGCACAGATGCAGGTGTTGTCCATGACCTCCAGCAAGCTGGGCACCAGGCCGCTGGTGACCACGCTCTCGACGACCTGCCCGGTCTGCGCGGTGGTGGTGAACGTGGCGACGAGGGTGACCGGACGCTGCGGCGCCGGGCGCAGCGCGAGGGTGGCCTCGGTGATGACGCCGAGCGTGCCCTCCGAGCCGACGAACAGCCGGGCCAGGTCGTAGCCGGCGACGCCCTTCACGGTGCGCCGCCCGGTGCGCAGCACCCGGCCGTCGGCGAGCACGACCTCCAGGCCGAGCACGTAGTCGGTGGTGACGCCGTACTTCACGCAGCACAGCCCGCCGGAGTTGGTCGAGAGGTTGCCGCCGATCGTGCACCAGTCGTAGCTGGAGGGGTCCGGCGGGTAGAACAGCCCCGACCCGGCGACGGCGTCGCGCAGCTGCTTGTTCACCACGCCGGGCTGGACGACGGCCAGCCGGTCGGCCGGGGACACCTCCAGGACGGCGTCCATCCGGGTCGTCACCAGCGTGATCGCGCCGTCCACGGCGTTGCTCGCCCCGGCCAGCCCGGAGCCGGCGCCGCGCGGCACCACCGGGACGCCGTGCCGCGAGGCGATCCGCATGACCGCGGCCACCTCGGCGGTGCTGCGCGGGAAGACGACGGCCGCCGGGGTCCCCGCGTCGGCGAGCATCGCCTGGTCGCGGGCGTAGGACGCGGTGACGTCGGGGTCGGTCAGGACGCTGTCGGCACCCAGGGCATCGGCCAGCTCGGCCACCCACGCCGTCGTCACGGTGGTCACCGTCACACCGTACGACGGCGTGGCGCCGTCCAGAGGCTCGCCGCGAGCCTGCGAGCGGTGAGGAGGACGGGGTCCCTACGCCAGGCCGAGGTCGGCGAGGGTGAAGGCGGCGCGGTACTCGAGCCCGGCCTCCTCGACCGCGGCCCGCCCGCCCCGGTCGACGATGACCGCCACCGCGATCGGCTCGGCCCCGGCCTCGCGCAGCGCCTCGACCGCGGTCAGCGGGCTGGACCCGGTGGTGGAGACGTCCTCGACGACGAGCACGGCGCGCCCGGCGACGTCCGGTCCCTCGATCCGCCGCTGCAGCCCGTGCGCCTTGCCGGCCTTGCGCACGACGCAGGCGTCGAGGAAGCCCTCCCCCGCCGCGGCCGCGTGCAGCATCGCCGTGGCCACCGGGTCGGCGCCGAGGGTCAGGCCGCCGACGACGTCGTAGCGCAGGTCGCCGGTCAGCTGCCGCATCACCCGGCCCACCAGCGGGGCGCCCTGGTGGTGCAGGGTCAGCCGGCGCATGTCGATGTACCAGTCGGCCTCGCGCCCGGAGGAGAGGGTCACCCGCCCGTGCACCACGGCCAGGTCGACGATGAGCTCGAGCAGCCGGTCACGGTCGGGCGTGCTCGCGGGAGCCGTCATGACGCCGACCCTAGAAGGACCCCGTCCTCCCCACCTTCGCGGGTTCGGGGCGGCCCCTGGACGGGGCCGTTCAGGTGGCCGGGGCGAGCACCTGGTCGACGATGTAGACCGTCGCGTTCGCCGTCTGCACGTTGCCGCAGACCACCGACGCGGGGGCCGCGCCGACGACGGTCTGGTCGGCGCTCACCGTGAAGCTCCCCCCCTCGCCCTCGACGGTGACCTCGTCGCCGCTGAGCGTGGTGTGCGTGCCCGCCAGCTCGCCCGGGGTCAGCCGCCCGGGGATGACGTGGTGGGTGAGCAGCGCGGTGAGCCGCGCCGTGTCGACCAGCAGCGCGTTCAGCGCATCCGCGGGAACGGCCTCGAAGGCGGTGTTCGCGGGGGCGAGCACGGTGATGTCCGGCGTGGTGTTGAACGCGTCCACCAGGTTCGCCGTCTGCACGGCGATGACCAGGGTGGACAGCAGCGGGGTGGTGCCGGCGGCGACGACGACGGGGTCGTCGGCCATCGCGGCGATGCCCTCGGGCGGCACGGCGGCGCACCCGGCGCCGAAGGGTCCCGTCGGCGCGGGCGCGGCACTCGTCGTCGGCGCCGCCGGGGCGGTCGCGGTCTCCGCCGCGGACGAGCCGCCGTCGTCGGAGCTGCACGCGCTCAGCACGACGGCGGAGGCGACGGCCAGGGCGCAGCGGGCGGCGCGGGTGCGGGTCACGAGCGGGGTCTCTCCTTCGTCGGGCCGGGACATTCTCCGGCCTCCCCGCGGAGCCGGTGCGGCCGGACCGCCCGCCGCGGGGTCAGCGCAGGCCGGCGGCCCGTCGCCAGCCCATGGTCCGGTACCACTCGCTCGACTGCGGCCGGGCCAGCAGGACGACGCCGGCGATGAGCACCAGCATCTGACAGACCGAGAGCGCGGTGAGGAACCCGGTGCTCGGCTGGGCCAGCGCCGACAGCCCGCCGATGATGCCCAGCCCGCCGAGGACGAACAGCACGATCCGCGCCCAGTTGCGGCCGTTCCAGGCGAACCAGATGAACAGCGCCTCGAGGGCCACGAGGAGCAGTCCGAGGACGGCGCTGACGATCAGCACGGCCTGGACGGCGTCGTCGGACACGGACACGTCGACGCCGGAGCGGGCCAGCTCCTGGTCGATCAGGGTGTCGATGCTGGCGAAGGTGACGATCGACCCGACCAGGCCGAGCACCAGGCTGGCGATGAAGGCGCCGACCCCGAAGCGCACGGTGTCCGGCCGCGGCGGGGCCTCCTGGGGTGCGTGCCCGGGAGCCGACGGAGCGGCGGCGTAGCCGTACTGCGGCGGCGCGGGCGGCGCCTGCCACCCCTGCTGCTGCGGAGGCGGCGCCTGCCAACCCTGCGGCGGCGGCTGCTGCCACCCCTGGGGTGGCGGTGCCTGCCAGCCCTGCTGCGGGTCCTGGCCGCCCTGCCCTGATGTCATCTGCGCTCCCGTTCCCGTTCCTGCACTCGGCGGCGATGCTCACCCACCGGGCGGCGCGGGACCAGCACCCCGGGCCGATCGAGACCCGATCGGGATCGCGACGCGTCGGGCCCGCCGCTCTCCGGGGGGAGAACGGCGGGCCCGAGCAGCGTCAGCCGCGGGAGACGGTCAGCCCCTCGACGGCGAGGTCGTCCGGCGCGTCGACGACGACCGTGTCGCCGTCCCGGATGTCACCGGCCAGCAGCGCCCGGGCCAGCTGGTCGCCGATCGCCGACTGCACCAGCCGGCGCAGCGGCCGGGCGCCGTAGACCGGGTCGAACCCGTTGATCGCCAGCCACTCGCGGGCGGCGTCGGTGACGTCCAGCGTCAGCCGCCGGGCGGCCAGCCGCCGGGCGAGCACGCCGACCTGGATGTCGACGATGCCGGCCAGCTCCTCGCTGCCCAGGGCGCGGAAGACCACGACGTCGTCCAGCCGGTTGAGGAACTCCGGCTTGAAGTGCTGCCGGACCACCTCGAGCACCGCCTGCCGGCGCCGCTCCTCCTCGACCGACTGGTCGGCGATCAGCTGCGAGCCCAGGTTCGAGGTCAGGATGAGGATGGTGTTCCGGAAGTCCACCGTCCGGCCCTGGCCGTCGGTCAGCCGGCCGTCGTCGAGCACCTGCAGCAGCACGTCGAAGACGTCGGGGTGCGCCTTCTCCACCTCGTCGAGCAGCACGACGGTGTACGGCCGTCGCCGGACCGCCTCGGTGAGCTGGCCGCCGGCCTCGTAACCGACGTAGCCGGGCGGCGCGCCGACCAGCCGGGCGACCGAGTGCTTCTCGGAGTACTCGCTCATGTCGATGCGGACCATCGCCCGCTCGTCGTCGAACAGGAACTCCGCCAGCGCCTTGGCCAGCTCGGTCTTGCCGACGCCGGTCGGGCCCAGGAAGAGGAACGAGCCGGTCGGGCGGTCGGGATCCGACACCCCGGAGCGGGCCCGGCGGACGGCGTCGGAGACGGCACGGACGGCGTCGGGCTGGCCGACCACCCGCAGGCCGAGCTCGTCCTCCATCCGCAGCAGCTTCTGCGTCTCGCCCTCGAGCAGCCGGCCGGCCGGGATCCCGGTCCAGGCCTGCACGACCTCGGCGATGTCGTCGGGGCCGACCTCCTCCTTGAGCATGGAGGTGCCGTCCTCGACCGACGCCTCGGCCTCGGCCAGCGCCTTCTCCAGCTGGGGCAGGCGGCCGTAGCGCAGCTCGGCGACGTGCGCGAGGTCGCCGTCCCGCTCGGCCCGCTCGGCCTCCAGCCGCGCCCGCTCCAGCTCCTCCTTGATCTGCTGGATGCGGACGATGGCGCCCTTGTCCTGCTGCCAGCGGGCGGTCAGCTCGTCGAGCTGCTGGCGCTTGTCGGCCAGATCGGACCGCAGCGAGGCCAGCCGGTCCTTCGACGACGCGTCGTCCTCCTTGGCCAGCGCCATCTCCTCGATCTCCAGCCGGCGCACGGCGCGCTCGACCTCGTCGACCTCGACGGGGCGGCTGTCGATCTCCATGCGCAGCCGGCTGGCGGCCTCGTCGACCAGGTCGATCGCCTTGTCCGGCAGGAACCGCGCGGTGACGTACCGGTCGGACAGGGTGGCGGCGGCGACGATCGCGGCGTCGGTGATCCGGACGCCGTGGTGCACCTCGTAGCGCTCCTTGAGCCCGCGCAGGATGCCGATGGTGTCCTCGACGCTGGGCTCCCCGACGAAGACCTGCTGGAAGCGCCGCTCGAGGGCGGGGTCCTTCTCGATGTGCTCGCGATACTCGTCGAGGGTGGTCGCGCCGACCATCCGCAGCTCCCCGCGGGCGAGCATCGGCTTGATCATGTTGCCGGCGTCCATCGCCGAGTCGCCGGTGGCCCCGGCGCCGACGATCGTGTGCAGCTCG
Source organism: Geodermatophilus sp. CPCC 205506 (assembly GCF_051383635.1). Lineage (NCBI taxonomy): Bacteria > Bacillati > Actinomycetota > Actinomycetes > Geodermatophilales > Geodermatophilaceae > Geodermatophilus > Geodermatophilus sp. CPCC 205506. Next base: position 27,933 of record NZ_JALPKP010000061.1, read on the forward strand.
TCGATGAAGGTGATGACCTCGCCCTCGGCCTCGGTGATCTCGTGGAGGACGGCCTTGAGCCGCTCCTCGAACTCACCGCGGTACTTCGCGCCGGCCACCATCGACGCCAGGTCCAGCGCCATGAGCCGCTTGCCCTTCAGGCTCTCCGGCACGTCACCGGCCACGATCCGCTGGGCCAGGCCCTCGACGATCGCGGTCTTGCCGACGCCGGGCTCCCCGATGAGCACCGGGTTGTTCTTGGTCCGCCGGGACAGCACCTGCACGACCCGGCGGATCTCGGTGTCGCGGCCGACGACGGGGTCGATCTTCCCGTCACGGGCGCGCTGGGTGAGGTCGACGGCGTACTTCTCCAGCGCCTGGAACGTGCTCTCCGGGTCGGCGGTGGTCACCTTGCGGTTGCCACGGACGGTGCGGAAGGCGGCCAGCAGCGCGTCGCGGGTGGCGCCGGAGCTCTTGAGCACCGCGCCGGCCTCGCCCTCGGACTCGGCCAGGCCGACCAGCAGGTGCTCGGTGGAGACGAACTCGTCGCCGAGCGCACTGGTCTGCTCGCCGGCGGCGTTCATGACCCGGAGCAGCTCCCGGGACGGCGACGGGGCGGGCACGGTCGCGCCGCTGACGCTGGGCATCCGGCGGAGGGCGGCCTCGGTCTTGGCACGGACGTCGGCCGTGTCGGCCCCCACGGCCTTGAGCAGCGGTCCGGCGATGCCGTCGGTCTGCTCCAGCAGCGCGGCGAGCAGGTGCAGGGGCTCCAGGGCGGCCTGGCCACGGTCGACCGCCAGCCGCTGAGCGGCGGCGATGGCCTCCTGCGAACGGGTGGTGAGCTTGCTCTGCATGGTGGGTGGGGACGGTCCTCTCCGGGTGGGCCGGGGTCCGGCCGGGGTTCTCGAGTGGTCCAACGGCGGACGAGTTGAGTCTGTTCCACTCAACCTCGCTGCGTCGCCTCACCGCAAGCGCGGAGGCGGTACCCACGATCGAGCGCAACCCGGGGTAGCGGCCAGAGTGGACCCCTAGACTCCCGGGCGTGACCCGTCTGCCGGCCCCGAGCGCAGTTCTCGAGGACCAGCTCTGCTTCGCGCTCTACGCGGCCTCCCGGGCGATGACGGCGCGCTACCGGCCCATGCTCGACGCGATCGGGCTCACCTACCCGCAGTACCTCGTGATGATGCTGCTGTGGGAGGAGGACCACCAGACCGTCGGCCAGCTCGGTACCCGGCTCTTCCTCGACAGTGGCACGCTCTCGCCGCTGCTGAAGCGCCTCACCACGGCGGGCCTGGTCACGCGCAACCGCCGGCTCGAGGACGAGCGCTCGGTGTCCATCTCGCTCACCGAGGCCGGCCGGGCGCTGCGCGACCGGGCGGAGGCGATCTCCGGCGAGATCATCTGCGCCCTCGACCTGGACCGCGCGGAGTTCTCCGAGCTCAAGGCCAAGCTCCAGCTGGTCACCGACCGGATGACCGCGCACTGACGGGGTTGCCCGCAACCGCCCGGGGTAGGGCGCCTCCGTACGCACTCTGACGGAGGAGATCGCATGCCCACGCGTTCCGCCCGAACCGCCTGGAACGGCTCCCTCATGGAGGGCTCCGGCCAGGTGGAGCTCTCCAGCTCCAAGGTCGGCACCTACGAGGTCTCGTTCCCCAAGCGCACGGCCGAGGAGGCCGACGGCACGACCAGCCCCGAGGAGCTGATCGCGGCCGCGCACTCCGCGTGCTTCGCGATGGCGCTGTCCAGCGAGATCGGAAAGGCCGGCGGCACCCCGCAGGCCCTCGAGGTCTCCGCCGCCGTGACACTGGGCCAGAAGGACGGTGCACCCACCATCACCACGATCAAGCTCACCGTCCGCGGCGAGGTCGACGGGCTCGATGCGGCCGACTTCGAGAAGGCGGCCCAGGCCGCCAAGGTCGGCTGCCCGGTCAGCAAGGCCCTGGCCGCCGTCGACATCAGCCTGGACGCCGCACTGGACAGCTGACGAGGGACGACGGCGGAGATGGCGAAGATCCGCCCGGTCGCGTCGCCGTAGGACACCTCGATGAGGGT
>NZ_JALPKP010000062.1:0-29710 GCF_051383635.1 Geodermatophilus sp. CPCC 205506
CGCCCCTCGGCCACCCGGGCCGCCCACCGCTGCTCCCCGAGGGCACGGCGGGCGGGGCCGGCCCAGCGCTCCTGCCAGGCGGCCAGCGGCGCCGGCGCGGACGCCGGGATCGACCGCCAGACCGCCTCGGCCGCGCCGGTCAGCCGCGCCGCCCGGTCGGCGTCCCCGGACGCCGCGGCCGCCCAGCCCAGCGCGGCCACGCACAGCGCGACACCGCTGCGGTCGTCCACCTCGCGCATCAACCGCAGCGCCCGCTCCTCCAGCCGCGCCGCCTCGGCCGGGTCGCCCTCGGTCAGCCGCGCCAGGCCGCGACCCCACAGCGCGTGCGAGCGCGTCCACGGGTCGGCCGCGGTCGCCAGGCTGGTGGCGAACGCGGGATCGGCCGCCGTCGGGTCCCCGGCGAGCAGCGCGGCGACCCCGACGTCGGCCCAGCAGAAGGCCGCCGCGGGCTCGCCCAGCGCCGCGTACGCCGTGGCCGCCTCGCGCAGCAGCCGGTCGGCGCGCTCGAGGTCCCCGCTGAAGAGCGCCGCCTGGCCGAGGTACTGGGTGGCCATCGCCGCCACCTGCGGCCGGCCGGCCGCGGCCGCGAGCCCCTGCTCCAGCAGCGGGACGGCGGTCGCCGGGTCGGTCGCCGCCAGCGCGAGGTAGCCGGCCACCACGAGGGCGTGCGCACGTCCCGGCGCGTCTCCCGGTGCCGCCGCCAACAGCAGGTCCAGCCAGCGCCGCCCCTCACCGAGGTGGCCGCGGGCCTCCCAGTACAGCCACGCGTCGGCGGCCGGTGCCAGGCCGGCCGCCGCCTCGCCCGGGGTGTCCAGGCAGTGCTCCAGGGCGGTCGAGACCTCCGGGTGGACGGCGGCCAGCCGGTCGAAGGCGGCGACCTGGCCGGGCCCGAGGAAGCCCGCCGCCGCCTCCGCCACCCGGCCGGCGCACCACTCGCGGTGCCGCCGGCGCACCACCTCGCCCTCGCCCGAGCCGTCCAGCAGCTCGCGGCCGAACGCCCGGACGGTCTCCAGCATGCGGAACGCCGTCCCGTCGGCGGTCCGGTCGACGCCGAGCAGGGAGGCCTCCACCAGGCGGGTGAGGGTGTCGAGCACGTCCGCGCGGGGCAGCTCGCCGTCCGCGCAGACCGCCTCGGCGGCGGCCAGGTCGAACCCCGCGGCGAAGACCGCCGCCCGCCGCCACAGCACCCGCTCCGGCTCGTCGATCAGGTCGGCGCTCCACTCCATCGTCGCCCGCAGCGTGCGGTGCCGCTCCGGCCCGGCCGGCCCGGACCGCCGCAGCAGGCCGAACCGGTCGTCGAGCCGGTCGAGCAGCTGGCCGGGCGTGAGCGCGCGCAGCCGGACGGCGGCCAGCTCGATCGCCAGCGGGATGCCGTCCAGGCGGGAGCACAGCTCGGCCAGCGCGGCGTCGTCCGCGGGGGTCAGCTCGAGGTCCGGGACCGCGGCCCGCGCCCGCTGCTCGAGCAGGGCCACCCCGTCGGCGCCGGCCAGCGGCGGCACCGCGCACAGCACCTCGCCGGGGACGTCGAGCGGCGTGCGGCTGGTGGCCAGCACCGACAGCCCGGGGCAGGTGCCGGTGAGCGCGTCGACCAGCACCGCGGCGGCGTCCCGCAGGTGCTCGCAGTTGTCGAGCACGAGCAGCACCCGCCGCCCGCCGAGGACCTCGGCCAGCGAGGCCGGCAGCCAGCGGCCGGTGCTGTCCCGGACGTCGAGCGCGGCGGCGACCTGCGCGGCCACGAGCGCCGGGTCGGCGACCGCGGTGAGGTCGGCCAGCGCGACGCCGTCGGGGAAGGACCGGCGCAGCCCGTCGGCCGCGCGGAGGGCCAGCCGGGTCTTGCCGACCCCGCCCGGGCCCACGAGGGTCACCAGCCGCGCGCCGGCGAGCAGCCCGCGCAGCCGGCCGAGCTCGGCCCGCCGGCCGACGAAGGAGCTGCGCTCGGCGGGCAGCCGGGCGCCCGCGCCGGGGGCAGCCCGCCTCGCCATGGCCCGGCACGGTAACCGCCGGGTACGGGTCCGCGGCAGTACCCGTACCGCCCTCCGTAGCTCCCCCGATGTGCCGCCGCGACCCCGGCGGGAGCGTGGCCGGCGTGGGTGAGCGGCGGTACGGCGGAGCGGGCCTCTACCTGGTCGAGGTCCGCAGCTGCCCGCCGTCGGCGGACGACGCGGTGGAGATGCACCGCGCCCTGCACCGCGCGGTGACCCGGCTCGGCTCGGCCGGGACGGCGATCCGCTGGTGCGCCGCCTGGCTGCTCCCGGACGAGTGCCGGTGCCTGTGCCTGGTGCACGCCGCCCGGGAGGCCGACGTCGTCCTCGCCCGCGACCTGGCCGCCCTGACCACCGCGTCGGTCTCCCCCGCCCGGGCGCTGGCCGGGGACCCCCCGTCCCGATCCGGAAGCAGGTCCTGACATGTCCGCGCTCGACGCACCCCGTCCGCTCCGCCCCGGCACCCCACCGGCCGGCACCGGCCTCCGGGCCCGGGTCGCCCGGCACCCGCTGACCGCGTTCCTCGTCCTCGTGTTGGCGGTGGGCTGGCCGCTGGTCTCCGTCCCGGCGCTGACCGCGCACGGTGTCCTGCCCGGCGGTGCGCTGCCCGAGGAGCCGTTCGCGCTCGCGCTGACGGTGCTCGTCATGCTCCCCGCGGCCCTGTGGGTCACCTCGGTCACCGAGGGGCGGGCCGGCGTCCGGACCCTGCTGCGCCGCGCGGTGCGGTGGCGGTTCGGCGCCGGCTGGTGGGCGGCGGTGCTGCTCGCCCTGCCGGTGCTCACCCTCGCCGCCGGGGTCGCCGGCGGGCGCGAGCTGGTGACCGGCGAGCTGCTGGCCACGCTGGCCTCGGGGGCGTTCTCGGTGCTCACCGCGGTGCTGCTCGTGCACCTGTGGGAGGAGACGGTCTGGGCAGGCTTCTTCCAGGGGCGGCTGGAGCGGCGGCACGGGTTCCTGCCGGCCGCCGTCCTCACGGCCGTCCCGTTCGCCCTGGTCCACCTGCCGCTGCAGTTCATCGGGGAGCTGGACCCCGGGCGGATCGCGCTGGCGGTCGGCGCGCTGTTCGTCGTCGGCGCGCTGATCCGGCTCATGGTCGGCGCCACCGTGCGCGGCGCCGCGGGCAGCCTGCTGGCCGCAGGCCTGGTGCACGCGACATTCAACGCCGCCAACAACGAGGGCAACCTGGTCGACGACCTGCTCAGCGGGGGCCAGCCGACGCTGTACGCCGTGGTCGCGGCGGCGCTGTACACCGCGGGTGCCCTGCTCGTCGTGCGTGCCCGGCGCTGAGCGCGCGCCGAAGTGCCCCGGGCGGGGTTCCCGCCCGGGGCACTCCACTGCGTGCCGCGGGACGGCTGGGACCCGCGGGGCGTGACGTGCCGGTCCGCCACGCGGCATGACGATCCCCACACCGCACCCCGGCTCGCGCCGTCCGCGCAGGTCAGCGGCGCGTCGGCGGCCGCCATACGTCCCCGGAGGGGAGGCGCGCCGGAGGTGGCCGGTTGGGCGTGTCTCCCCCGGCCCGACCAGAATGGCCCTCGACATGGGGAGCGCAGCACGAGCGGAGGCCATCGGCCCGCAGACGACCAGCCGACCGCTCCGGGCATGGCAGCAGGCCGCGCTCGACAGGTACGAGGAGAGCTCCCCGAAGGACTTCCTGGTCACCGCGACCCCGGGCGCGGGCAAGACGACGTTCGCCCTGACGCTGGCCGCGCGGCTGCTGTCCCGCCGCGAGGTCGCCCGCGTGATCGTCGTCTGCCCGACCGACCACCTGCGCCTGCAGTGGGCCGACGCGGCCGACCGCATGGGCATCGTGCTCGACCCCGGGCTCACCAACGCCGTCGGCCCGGTGCGGGCCGGCACCCAGGGCTACGTGACCACCTACGCGCAGGTCGCCGGCAAGCCGATGCTGCACGCCGCGCGCGCGACCGCCGTCAAGACGCTGGTCGTCCTCGACGAGGTGCACCACGCCGGCGACGGCCTCTCCTGGGGCGAGGCTGTCGAGGAGGCCTACGGCCGCGCCGCCCGTCGGCTCTGCCTGACCGGGACGCCGTTCCGCACCAAGGCCGACGAGCGCATCCCGTTCGTCCGGTACGAGGAGGACGGCTTCGAGGGTGACGACGGCGAGGGCGGCATGGGGCTGGTCAGCCGCGCCGACTACACCTACGGCTACAAGGAGGCGCTGGCCGACAGCGTCGTCCGGCCGGTCGTCTTCGCCGCCTACACCGGCACCTCGCGCTGGCGGAACTCCGCCGGCGAGGTGGTCGCCGCCTCGCTGTCGGAGGCCGGCACCCGGTCGGTGGAGATGCAGGCCTGGCGGACGGCGCTGGACCCCAAGGGCCAGTGGGTGCCGCACGTGATCGCGGCGATGGACGACCGGATCACCCACCTGCGCGAGAACGGCATGCCCGACGCCGCGGGGCTGGTGCTGGCCAGCGACCAGGACGACGCCCGCGCCTACGCCAAGATCGTCCGCCGGGTCACCGGCAAGGCGGCCGAGCTGATCCTCTCCGACGACCCCAAGGCGTCGAAGAAGATCGAGCGCTTCGCCACCGGGTCGGCCAGGATCGCGGTCTGCGTGCGGATGATCTCCGAGGGCGTCGACGTCCCGCGGGCCGCCGTCCTGGCCTGGATGACCTCCTACCGGACGCCGCTGTTCTTCGCCCAGGCGGTCGGGCGCGTGGTCCGGTCCCGGGCGCCGCACGAGTCGGCCACCGTGTTCCTGCCCGCCGTCCGGCCGCTGCTCGGCCTGGCTGCGTCGATGGAGGAGCAGCGCAACCACGTCATGCCCCCGCCGAAGACCGAGCAGGGCGACGAACTCGACCTCGAGCCGCTGCCGCCCAAGGAGCGCGAGGTCGACGGCGTCACGCAGTGGGAGGCCCTGGAGGCCGACGCCCGGTTCGCGCACGTGCTGCAGGGCGGGACGGCGCACACCGGCGAGGGGACCCCGGGTTCGGTGGCCCCCGAGGACGAGGACTTCCTGGGCATCCCCGGTCTGCTCACCGCCGAGCAGACCGCCGAGCTGCTGGCCAAGCGGGACGACGAGCTGCGGATCCGGATCGCCTCCCGTGCCCACCACGACGACGACACCGGTGAGCTGCCGCTCGTCCAGGACCACCCCGACGAGCAGGACGCCGGCCGCTCCTGGCGGGACGCGGCCGAGCTGCGGCGGGAGATCAACCGGCTGGTCAGCCGGGTGTCGGCGAAGACCTCGACGCCGCACGCGGTGGTGCACACCCAGCTGCGCCAGTCGGTGCCCGGGCCACCGTCGGCCTCGGCCTCGGTCGACGTCCTGCGGGCGCGGCGGGAGCGCCTGCGCACGATGCTCTGACCGTCAGGCGGTCGAGCGGCTCCTCGGGCCGGACGTCGCCCGCGTCGCGGACGGCGCACCCAGCGCGCGGGAGATGCCGCGGGCCGAGGCCATGACCACCGGGACGAGATGGCGGGTGTTGGCGTCCTGGGCGTGCCGCACCACGGACAGCGCGGCGGTGACCCGGTCGTCGCCGTCGCGCACCGGTGCCGCGCAGGACAGCGAGTCGAGGCTCAGCGCCCCGTCGCTGACCGCGTGCCCGCACCGGCGGATCTCGGCGAGCACGGACCGCAGCCGGCTCGGGTCGGTGATGGTCTTGGCGGTGTAGCGGGGCAGCGGCCCACGCAGCACCGTCTCCTGCACCTCGGCCGGGGCGTGGGCGAGCAGGACCAGGCCGGCGCTGGACTCGGTGAGCTTCCGCCGTCGGCCCAGGTGGGAGAACACCGGCACCGACTCGCGGCCCGAGAGCCGGGCCACGAACACCGCCTGCAGACCGTCCCGGACGGCGAGCACCACCGTCTCGCGGGTCGCCTCGTAGACGTCCTCGAGGAACGGCCAGGCGAGCTCCCGGAGGCCCGCCCCGTCCGGCGAGGAGGCGGCCACCTCGCACAGCCGCAGGCTGACCCGGTACCGGCCGTTCAACCCGCGCACCAGCGCGTCGCCCCGCACCAGCTCGCCGACCACGCGGTGGGTGGTGGACATCGGCAGGCCGGTCATCCGGCAGAGCTCGGTGAGCGTGAGCTCCGGCCGGGACGATGAGAAGCAGGTGAGCACCCGCAGCGCGCGCTGCGTCGGGGACAGCCGGCGCTCGGGGTTCTCCACAGCGGCGGCCGCCGGCCGCACCGGACCCGCCTGCACGTCCCCGTCGATCGTTGTCATCGGGCCTCCCTGGCCGGTTGCGGGTTCCCGCGGCGCGCGGATGCCCGGGCCGACCGCCGTCCCTCGCTGCGACGGTAGGAAGCGCGGGCGGCCACCGCCCAGCCGTCTTTCCACGGCGTGGAAACCGGCCGGGGCGGCGCTGCGGCCTCGGAGCGGCCGCTCCCTCGGGCAGGCACCCCGTCCCGCACGCCCGTGCTCTGCCCACCACCGTGGGCAGAGCACGAAAGCAGTGCGGGCCGTGCACCCCCGGCGGTGCTCGTGCTCTGCCCACCACAGGGGGCAGAGCACGAGCTCCCGCAGGTGGACCTGGTCGGTCCGGCGGCGATTCCGGCGCGGCCCGCGGCGGTCGGAGCGGCGACCCCCGGCCCGCCCGGACCGCGACGGCTCAGCTCGCGGTCGGCAGCAGCCCACGGGAGGCGGCGAGCGCGACCGCCTCGGTGCGCCCGCCGGCGCCCAGCTTGGCCAGGATGTTGCTCACGTGCACGCTCGCCGTCTTCTCGCTGATGTAGAGCTCGGCGCCGATCTGCCGGTTGGTGCGGCCCTGCGCCAGCAGCCGGAGCACCTCGGTCTCGCGGGGGGTGAACACCGACGCCGTCTCGACCACCCGACCGGCGCCGGGCAGGTCCAACGCCAGCCGGCCCCGCCGGGCCAGGGCGACCACGGCGGCGCGCAGCGGCGCCGCACCCAGGCGCACCGCCACCGCGGCAGCCGCGCGCAGCTCCTCGGCCGCGGCCTCGCGTTCGTCGGCAGCCAGCAGCGCCTCGGCCAGCCGCCATCGGGACCGCGCCTGCTCGTAGACGTGCCCGTAGCCGAACGCGTCGACCGCGGCCCGCCACCGCCGCGGCTCGACCCGGCCGGCCAGGCGGGCCGCCTCGGCCTCGACCCGCGCCTGCCAGGCGGCGCCCTCGGCGCCGAACCCGCCGATCGCGCGCAGGTGGTCGTCGACCGCCGCCCGGGCTTGGTCGGCGAGCTCCTCCCCCGCGGACACCCAGCGGCGCGCGCCGGCGTCGTCCCCCGTCAGGCGCGCGGCCGCGGCGGCGTCGGCCAGCGGGGCCAGCGCCGTCGCGACCAGCCGCACGACCGCCAGCCGGTCGGACCCCCACAGCGCGTGCACCTGCCGCACCGCCGACCGGGCCCGCTCGGCGGCGGTCGCCGGGTCGCCCGCCCACGCCGCCAGGTCGATCTCCGCGCCGGCGGTGGCCAGCAGCAGCAGCACGTGCGCGTCGAGCCGGGCGGCCAGCCCCCGGGCCCAGGCCACCCGCTCGGCGGTCGCCGGGTCGCCGCGGCCCACCTGCACCAGCAGCCCGGCCGCCCGGACGTGCGCCGACATCTCCGGCACCCGGGCGAGCACCTCGGCCAACCGCAGGCTGCCGTCCCAGTCGCCGGACACGTAGCGGCCGACCACGCCCAGGTGCCGCAGCTCCGCGGGGTAGAACGCCCACTCCACGCCGAGCGTCCGTGCCCGGTCGAGCCCGGCGTCGATCCACGGCAGCGCCTCGGTCACGGCACCGGCCTCGTACGGGACGACGGCCAGGTTGAACAGCACCCGCATCTCGACGTCGGTGTCGCCGGACCGGCGGGCCCGGGCCAGCGCCTCCTCCAGGCGGGCGCACACGGCGGCGCGGTCCCCGAAGCCCCGGACCCGCGCCAGCGACACCGCGGTGTCGGCCCAGGCGCTGTCCAGACCGAGCGCGTCGGCCGCGGCGAGCGCCTCCTCGGCGGCGGCATCCCCCTCCGCCCACCGGTTCAGGTCGTAGCTCGTGCGCGCGTGGGTCGCCGCGGCCCAGGTGCGGACGACGGACGGCGGCTGCGCCGGGACCAGCGCCATGGCCCGCCTGCTCTCCCGGTGGGCCGCGGCCTGGTCCTCGATGCGTCCCAGCGCCTGGGCCAGCGTGTAGTGCACCCGGGCGCGGCTGACCGGGTCGCCGTCGGCCCCGAGCAGGTCGAGGGCCGCGCGCAGCAGGGCCACCGCGCGGTGCAGCTCACCGCCCCGGCGGGCGGCCGCCGCTGTGTCCAGCAGCAGCGCGGCCTGGTCGCGCCCGGCGCGCTCGGCCGCGTCGGGCACCGCCGGCCACAGCGCCAGGGCGGCCTCCAGGTGCTGCAGCTGCTCGGCGGGGGCACCGACGCGGGCGGCCTCCGCCGCCGCCTCCAGCGACGCCGCGAGCGCGCCGGGCAGGTCGTTGCTGCCGCGGGCGTGGTGGGCCAGCTCCGCGGCGGTACCCGCGCCCGGGGTCGCGGCCAGGTGGGCCGCGATCGCCGCGTGCACCCGGACCCGCTCACCCGGCAGCAGGTCGGCGAGGACCGCCTCGCGCAGCAACGCGTGGCGGAACCGGTAGCGGCCGTCGGTGGAGACGACCAGCAGGTGGCGGTGCACGGTCTCGGCCAGCGCCGCCTCGAGCTCCGCTGGTCCGAGGCCGCTCACCGCGGCCACGAGGTCGTGCCGTACCTGCCGCCCGGCGACCGCGGCCACCCGCAGGATCCGCTGGGCGGCCTCCCCGAGCTGCTCCACCCGCGCGAGGAGCACGTCGGTCAGCGCGAGCGGGAGCGTCTCCCCGGCCAGCCCGGCGGCGAGCAGCTCCTCGGCGTAGAAGGCGTTCCCCTCCGCGCGCGACACGACGTCCTCGACGGTCGACTCCGGCACGTCCTGCCCGAGCCCGCGGACCAGCTCGCCGACGGCGGCGTCGGGCAGCGGGCCCAGCTCCAGCCGCTCGACACCCGGCAGCCGCACCAGCTCGGCCAGGAGCGGGCGCAGGGGGTGGCGGCGGTGCAGGTCGTCGGCGCGGTAGGAGACGACGAGCGCGATCGGGTCGTCGTCCAGCCGGGCCAGCAGGTAGCGGAGCAGGTCGCGGCTGGAGCGGTCGGCCCAGTGCACGTCCTCCAGCACGACCAGCAGCGGGGTGGCCGCCGCCAGCTCGGTGAGCAGCCCGGCGACGGACTCGAACAGCTGCAGCCGGCCGTCGTCCAGCTGCGGGCGGGCCAGCTGCGGCAGGGGCCGGCCGAGGTCGGCCGCCTCGCCGGCCGGCGCGTCCGGGACGGCGACCGGCGCCCGACCGGAGAGCAGGCCGGCCAGCGCCGGCTGCCCGGCCGCGGTCAGCGGCTCGCCGGCGACCGGCCGCAGCAGGTCGACGAACGGCAGGTAGGGCAGCCCCACGTCGCCGAGGTCGACGCAGTGGCCGGTGAGCACGCGGAAGCCGCGGTCACCCGCCCGGACGGCGAGCTCGTCGAGCAGCCGCGTCTTGCCGACACCGGCGTCGCCGGCGAGCAGGACCGCGCAGGCCCGCCCCTCCTGGGCACGGTCGACCGAGGCGAGCAGCCGGGCGAGCTCCTCGTCCCGGCCGACCAACGGTCGGTCGTCCCACTGCGGCACGTCGAGGATCGTGGCACGCACCCCCGACGGGACCGCGACGGCCGGGGCGGCCGGCCCCCTCCAGGGCACCGCCCCGACCGTGCGAGGGGTGGGGAGGAGGGGGTCCTCTCTCAGCTCACCCGCCGGGTGCGGCGCGAGAACCACGGACCGCGCCGGGTGCGGGTCCCCCGGCCGATCTGCTGCAGCACCTCGCGCCGGTAGGCCAGCTCGGCCTCCAGGCCGGGGTTCGGGTACGTCGCCATGACCGTCTCCTCCGTCGTCTCGTTCGACGACGTCGACGGTCGTGCTGAGGGGGGCGGCCGGGCATCCGCCGGTCGCGCAGTCCTGACCCCTCGGGCGGCCCTGAGGCCGGTCTGAGGCCCCTCAGACGGACCTCAGCGCAGCTCGGTGCCCTTGGTCTCCGTCAGGGTGAGGATGACGACGAAGGCGATCACCGCGGCGACGGCGACGTAGACGAAGAAGACCAGCGGGTAGCCGGCCCCCGACAGCGCGGTGATGACCAGCGGGGCGGTGCCGCCGAAGGTCGCGACCGTGAGGTTGTACCAGGCGCCGATGCCGGTGGCCCGCAGCTCGGTGGGGAACAGCTCGCTCATGACCGCCGGTGCGATCGAGGCCAGCAGGGCGTAGAGCCCCAGCCCGGTGCAGAAGACGACGACCAGCGACAGCAGGTCGTCCTGCACCAGCAGCGACAGCGGCACGATCAGCACCGCGTAGGCGCCGGACCAGACCAGCATCTGCGGCTTGCGGCCGAACCGGTCCGACAGCGCGCCGAACGGGTAGCACAGCGCCACGAACAGCGCGGTGCCGATGGACAGGGCGAGGAAGACGTCGCCGTCGTCGGCGCCCCGGAAGCTGATCGCGAACGGGGTCAGCGCGCTGAAGAAGGTGTAGTACGACAGCGTCGACAGCATCGTGAAGGCGATCAGCTGGCCGACCGCCTTGGGGTGGTGGCGCAGGGTCTGGCGCAGCGGGTCCTTGGTGGCCCGGGCCTTGGCCGCGTTCTCCTCGAACTGGTCCGTCTCCTCCAGCGAGCGGCGCAGCCAGAGCCCGATCAGGCCGAGCAGGCCGCCGACGGCGAAGGCGATCCGCCAGCCGTAGGTCTGCAGCTGGTCCTCGGTGAGGACGTTGGTCAGCAGGACGCCGAGCAGCGAGGCCAGCAGCAGCGCGGTGCCGGTGGAGATGTAGAAGAACGCCGAGTAGCGGCCGCGGCGCTCCGGCGGGGCGATCTCGGCCAGGTAGGCCGAGGCGTTGGAGACCTCGCCGCCCAGCGACATGCCCTGGGCGATGCGGGCCAGCAGCAGCAGGATCGGCGCCAGCCAGCCCACCGCCTCGTACGTCGGCAGCACGGCGATGGCCATCGACCCGCCGGCCATGAGCAGGATGGTCAGCAGCATCCCGGCCTTGCGGCCGCGCAGGTCCGCGTACCGGCCGAGCAGCCAGCCGCCCAGGGGCCGGAAGAAGAACGCGAGGGCGTACGCGGAGGTGGCCCCGACCAGGGCGAGCGCCTCGTTCTCCGACGGGAAGAACTGGCCGGAGAAGTAGACGACGAACGTCGCGTAGACCGTCCAGTCGAACCACTCGACGGCGTTGCCGATGCTCGCCGAGACGAGCGTCCGCACCGGCAGCCGGTGCCGCTCCTCGACCGCCGTCGTACCGGCTCCCTGGTGCACAGCGCCTGCCATGGGTCGCTCCCGACGTCGCCCGGTTCCCCGACTCCGGACGACGGTAGGCGGGGTGTCCGGCGGCGGCACGTCGAACCGCGGCAGCCCCCGTCCGCGAGGGCGGGGGCTGCGGGACGAGGGTCCGGACCGGGTGACGGCCGCCTCGCGGCGAGTTGCACAACGCGGCTCCAGGCCCCCGACCGAGGTCGGGGCGGTAGTCCGCGGAGGCGGTATCCAATTGGCACCCGGGGGCACGATGCACCCGGCCCGGACGCTCCCGAGGCTACCCGCGGTCGCGCCCCCGCACACGGATCGGCCCGAGTCAGTTGAACCCGCGGTCGTCCTGCTTCAGTGCGGTGTCGACGGTGAGCGCCGAGGCGATGACCATGCTGGCCAGGGGCTCGGGGAGCCGGAAGTGGACGAGGACGACGTACCGGTCGGCGGTGGTGAACAGCGTCCGGGCCAGCCCCTCCCAGGTCTTGGTGATCCGCGCCACCTCGGTGCCCGCCGCGTCGGTGATCGAGAAGTCCCAGGCCCGCCAGTTCTCCGCCTGGATGGCCCCGACCGCCTGGCCGGCCACCACCAGGTCGAAGCGGATCCTCCCGAACACGGTGGCCTGCACGAGCTCGCCCAGCACCTCCCCGGAGGGCCGCTGGACGACGACGCGCGACTTCACGAACTTCGCCGGCCGGGTGAGCACCAGCACCACACCGGCGGCGTCGCGGACCTCGAGCCGGTGGGTGAGGAACTGGTCGACGCTGGACAGGAACCGCACCGCCTTCTTCAGCGCGCTCTGCCCCACCTGGACGACCGCGCCGATCTGCCGGCCCTGCCCGTCGAGGACGGCGTACTCGTTGGTCAACTCGACGAGCTTGGTCTGCTGCGAGACGACGAGCACCGGCTGCTCGTACAGAGAGGGCCCCGAACCCCGCGGCGCCGGCGCGGCGGCGTGGGATGCGGCCGGGGGTGGCGGCGGCGGCAGCTGCGCGACCACGGTCGGGGCGGGCTTCGGTGGCGGTGCGGGCCGCTGCACGTGCTGGCCCCAGCCCGCGCCGTCCCACCACCGGGTGCCGCCGCTGCCGGCGGGGTCGGGGTACCAGCCGGGCGGCGGGGGTGGTTGCGTCACGGCCGGTCAGGCTAGTGCCCGGAGCGGTCGCGACCCGTCCACCGCGTGCCAGACTCCGCGGGGTGACCGACCTCTCCGACGCCGAGACCCGCGTCCTCGCCGCGGTGGACGAGGAGTGGCTGGTCGACCGGCTGCGCGAGCTGGTCGCCGTCCCGTCGATCGGCGGGACCGCCGCGGAGAGCGAGGTGCAGCACCTCGTCGCGGGGTGGCTCGAGGAGCTCGACTGCGCGGTGGACCGGTGGGAGATCGACCTGGCCGAGGCGGCCGCCGCCCCCGACGCGCCGGGCCAGGAGGTCGACCGCTCCGAGGCCTGGGGCGTCGTCGGCACCGCGCCGGCCGCCCAGGGCGGCGTCCCGGCCCTGGTGTTCTCCGGGCACACCGACGTCGTGCCGGCCGGCGACCGGGCGCTGTGGCCCGGCGACCCGTTCGAGCCGCGGATCGCCGGCGGGGCGCTGCACGGCCGCGGGGCGTGCGACATGAAGGCCGGCGTCGTCGCCTCCCTCGCCGCGCTGGCCGCGGTGCGGACGGCGGGCGTCCGGCTGGCCCGGCCGGTCGCCGTGCACGCCGTCGTGGGCGAGGAGGACGGCGGGCTCGGCGCCTGGGCCACGCTGCGGCGCGGGCACCGCGGTGACGTCTGCGTCATCCCCGAGCCGACCGCCGGCGCCGTGGTCACCGCCCACGCCGGGGCGCTCACCTTCCGGCTGGAGGTGACCGGGCACGCCGCGCACGCCGCCCACCGCGAGCAGGGCGTGAGCGCGGTCGAGCTCTTCGCCGACGTGCACGCCGGGCTGCGCGCCTTCGAGGCCGAGCGGCAGGTGGACGCCGACCCGCGCTTCGGCGGCGTCCGCTACCCGTACGGCATCAGCATCGGGCGGGTGCGGGCCGGCGACTGGGCCAGCTCGGTGCCCGACCGGCTGGTGGCCGACGGGCGCTACGGCGTCCGGCTGGGCGAGCCGGTGGCCGATGCGCGGGCGGCCTTCGAGGCCCGGCTGGCGGAGATCTGCGCGGGCTCCCCGTGGCTGGCCGCCCATCCGGTGCGGCTCACCTGGACCGGCGGCGTGTTCGCCAGCGGCTCGCTACCCGACGGGCACCCGCTGCTGGCCGCCGTCCGGCAGTCGGTCGCCGACACCGGAGCCGGCGCCCCGCCGGAGCGCGCCATCCCGGCCGGCAGCGACCTGCGGCTGTACGCCGCCGCCGGCATCCCGACACTGCACTACGGGCCGGGCGACCTGCACCTCGCGCACGGGCCGACCGAGCGGGTGCCGCTCGCCGAGCTGGTCACCGCGGCGCGGGCCTTCGCGCTGCTGACCCTGCGCAGCTGCGGAGTGGCATGAGCCTCGTCGGCTTCGAGGCGTGGGCGGAGCTGGCCGGCGACTCGCCCACGTCGCGCACGGAGTGGGCCGCCGTCGTCGCCGCGTGGAGCGAGCCGCACCGGCGCTACCACGACCTCGCGCACCTGGCCGCCGTCCTCGGCCTGGTCGGGGAGCTCTCCGCAGCCGCGGCCGACCCGGCCGCGGTCCGGCTGGCCGCCTGGTACCACGACGTCGTCTACGACCCGCGGCGCGGCGACAACGAGCAGGTCAGCGCCGAGCGGGCACGCGCCGGTCTGCGCGGGCTGGTGCCGGAGGAGCGGGTCGCCGAGGTGGTCCGGCTGGTGCTGCTCACTGCCAGGCACGACCCGGCGCCGGACGATCCGAACGGCGCGGTGCTCTGCGACGCCGACCTCGCGGTGCTGGCCGGCCCGCCGGCGGCCTACGCCGGCTACGCCTCGGCGATCCGAGCGGAGTACGGGCACCTCTCCGACGCCGAGTTCACCGCCGGGCGCACGGCCGTCCTGGAGCACCTGCTCGCGCTGCCGGCGCTCTACCGGCTCCCGGCCGTGGCCGCCGAGTGGACGCCCCTGGCCCGGGCCAACATCGCCGCCGAGCTCAGCCTGCTGAGGACGCGGGCCGCCGAGCCGCCTCCGGCGGCCGCGCCTTCTTGAGCCGCAGCCCGGCGCCGCGCAGCCGGGCCAGCAGCTCCCGCGCGCCCACCGGCTCGGCGCCGGCGGCCACGGCGACGTCGTAGAGCTCCTCCGGGACGTCGTAGTGGTCGCCCTGGAACGCCCGCCGCGGGATGCCGAGCTCGACGGCGACGAACGCGTGCAACTCCTCGTAGGAGACGTCGCTGACCAGGTGCGACCACAGCCGGCCACGCCACGGCCATGCCGGGGTGTCGATCAGGACAGCCACGGCGCCAGTCTGCCCGCGCCGCTAGCGTCGTGCCGGTGAGTGCCGAGATCCGCTGGGGCGTCGTGGGACCGGGGCGCATCGCGGAGAACGTGATGGCCGACTTCGCCCACGTGCACGGCGCCCGGCCGGTGGCGGTGGCCTCCCGGTCGGCCGACCGCGCGGCGGCGTTCGCCGGCCGGCACGGGCTGGAGCGGGCGCACGGCTCCTACGCCGGCATCCTGGCCGACCCGGACGTCGACGTCCTCTACGTGGCGACGCCGCACCCGCAGCACGCCGCCATCGCCCTGGCCGCCATCGACGCGGGCAAGGCGCTGCTGGTGGAGAAGGCGTTCACCGCGACCACCGCCGGTGCCGCCGCGGTCGTCGAGCGGGCCCGCGAGCGCGGCGTGTTCGTCATGGAGGCGATGTGGACCCGCTTCCAGCCGGCCGTCGTCCGGCTGCGCGATCTGGTGGCCGACGGCGCCATCGGCGAGGTCCGCTCGGTGCAGGCCGACCTCGGCGTGGCCCGCGACTACGACCCGCTGGACCGGCTGTTCGCCCTCGAGCTCGGCGGCGGCGCGCTGCTGGACCTCGGCGTCTACGTCGTCTCGTTCGCGCAGATGCTGCTCGGCACGCCGGACACGGTGCACGTCGCCGGCTCGCTGTTCCCGACGGGGGCCGACGCCGAGGCCGCGCTGCTGCTGGGCTACGCCGACGGCCGGACGGCGACGCTGACCACGTCGCTGCGGTACCCGACGCCCGGCGCGGCGCGGGTGATGGGCACCGGCGGCTGGATCGACGTCCTCCCCCGCTTCCACCACCCGGACACGATCGTGCTGCACCGCGCGGGCGCCGAGCCCGAGACGATCACCCGGCCGGCGACCGGCACCGGCTACGCGCACGAGCTGGCCGAGGTGACCGCCTGCCTGCAGGCCGGGCGCACCGAGAGCGCCGTCATGCCGCTGTCCGACACCCTCGCGGTGCAGGCCGTGCTGGGGCAGGCCGCCGACCAGCTCGGCATCCGGCACGCCGATGACCCGGCCGCCTTCACCTGATGAGGGGAGATCTCCTCCAAAGTTCAAGTTCTGGCGCCGGCTGCCGATGAGTGGAGTGACTACACCCACCGGCATCCAGGGAGCCGACCGTGTTCCTCATCCAGGGCATCACCGCACTCGCCGCGAAGTTCGGCTCCGCCTCGGTCGTCGTGCAGACGGCGGCCGGCGTCGGCGTGGCCGTCGCCGGCGTCACCGGGGCGGGGGCAGCCGGCGTGCTGCCCGGCGGCGTCCAGGACGGCATCGCCGGCGCCATCGAGGCGGTGACCCCCTTCGACGCGCCGTCCTCCGACGATCCGGTGTCCGACGCCGGCGAGATCGACGACTCCGGCCGGGACGGAGCCGGCGACGGCCCCGGGGCGGACCCCACCGAGATCCCGGGCGCCGCCGACCCGACCGCGTCGGACGACGACGGCACGCCCGACCAGGGCTCCGGCGACGCCGGCGAGACCGACGACTCGGGGCTCGACGGGTCCGACGACGGCAGCTCCGACGACGACGGCACGCCCGACCAGGGCCGCGGGGACGCGGGCGCCGCCGACCCCAGCGACGGCCCGGACGACTCCGACGACCCCGCCCGGCTGGCGCGCGAGGCCGCCGAGGAGCAGCGCAAGGCCGATGAGCGGGCGCGCCGCGACGCCCAGCGGGCCGCCGTAGAGGCCGCGGAGGAGGCCCGCGAGGCCGCCGAGGAGCAGCGCGAGGCCGATGAGCGGGCCCGCCGCGACGCCCAGCGGGCCGCCGAGGAGGCCGCGGAGGAGGCCCGCGAGGCCGCCGAGCGCAGCGCCGAGTCCGGCCGGCACAGCGGCGACGACGACCGGGACCGCGACGACGACTGATCGGGTGGCGGCTGGGCCGGCCTCCCGGTCGGCCTGACCACCCGTCGGTTCAGGCCGCGTCCCAGGCCAGGCCGCTGGCCTGCTCGGCGGTCGGCACCCGGGTCGGCGTGCGGGCGGTGCGGCGCACCGCCTCGGCGAAGACGACCGCGTCGACCACCGCGGCCCCGCCGGGGTCGTTGTTGAAGTAGACGAGGACGTCCTCGTCCGCTGCCCAGGTGGCCGCGAGCCGGTCGGCCCAGAGCTGCAGCGTCTCCGGCCGGTAGCGCCAGTCCTGCACGCCCCGGTGCAGCCGCAGGTAGCCCCACCCGGCCGTCCGCCACAGCGGCGCGACCGGCTCCTCGTCGCGGTCGGCCCAGCACAGCGCGGCGCCGTACCGCTCGAGCAGGGCGCGGACCTCGTCGGTCCACCAGGTCTCGTGCCGCGGCTCGACGGCCACCCGGGCGCCGGGCGGGAACTGCGCGAGGCACTCCCGCAGCAGGTCGACGTCGGCCCGCAGCGTCGGGGGCAGCTGCAGCAGGACGACGTCCAGCCGCTCGCCCAGCCCCTCCGCGCGCCCCATCAGCCGGGCGACCGGCTCCTGGGGCTCGCGCAGCCGCTTGATGTGGGTGAGGAACCGGCTGGCCTTGACCGCCCAGCGGAAGTCGGCCGGGGTGCGGGTGCGCCAGGCCTCGAACGTGCTGCGCTCCGGCAGCCGGTAGAAGGCGTTGTTGCTCTCCACCGTGGCGAAGTGGGCGGCGTAGTGCTCCAGCCACAGCCGCTGCGGCATCCGCTGCGGGTAGAAGCGGCCGCGCCAGTCGCGGTACTGCCAGCCCGACGTCCCGATGACCACCGCCACGGATCTCGCCTACCCGCGTGGGCTCCCGCTGACGCGGACACAGGCCGTCGACCCCCGTCCTCCCCGTTTGGGGGTCCGCGCCCCCCCTTCGCACGGCTGCCCCGCAGTCGATCATGCGGCGACCGTTCGGAGCGCCTCCTGGCCCGACCCGGAGGCTCCTACCGGATCGACCAGCGGAGACATCGATGACCACTGCACGACCGACCTCGCGGGGCGGTCACGGGGGCGCGCACGGAACAGGTGCACCTCCCGCGACCGGACGGACGCGGCCTCGCCAGCGGCTCCTGGCCGGCGGCCTGGCGGCCGCCACCGCCACCGGCGCCCTGGTGACCTTCGCGGCCATGGCCCAAGCCGGGACCCCACCTCTGGGCCCGGGCAACATCGAGATCTTCCCCAAGCGTGACATGGTCGCGCTGGAGGGCTACGCCGACCAGGCCGGCGAGACGGCCACCGTGACGGTGAACCGCAACGGCCAGCAGGTCGGGATCGGTGAGGGCGTCATCGACGCCACCGGGTTCCTGGAGTTCAACCACCCCGGTGGCTCCTGCTGGACCGGCGTGACGCCCGACATCCGGGGCGGCGACCTCGTCGAGGTGCGGTTCAGCGAGACCGCCTTCAGCGACGGCGCGACGACCAGCTCGGCGAAGATCGACGCGGTCGAGGTCAGCGACGTCGTGGCCACTCCCGCGGAGGGCGACGTCGAGGGCACCGTGACGATCAGCGGCACCTACGGCGACGACGTGAGCCTCGACCGGTTCGTCGTCGAGGTCGTCAACCCGGAGATGCGGCGTCCCGACCCGGCCACGCCCCCGACCCTGATCGGTGAGCGCGCCATCGGCTGGACGCCGGTCGTCGACCCGGCCGAGCCCAACGGCGGACCCGGCTACACCGTGGAGGGCAGCGCCAGCGGAGGGGTCTTCTCGGTCACCTTCAGCATGTTCTCCGCCGCCGACGCCGAGCGGGTGGCCGACGGAGAGCACGTCGTCACCTCGTGGATGCTGGACTCCGGCGAGCTGGCACTGGGAAACACCCTCTACGAGTTCGGGGAGACCGACGGCCCCGGATTCGGTGGCTGCCCGGCCGGCCCGGCCTCCCAGGCCCCGGTGCCCCCGACCCGCGTCACGGCCGTCCGCTCGGGCGGCGACGTCTCGCTGACGTGGACGACCCCGGCCCAGCCGGCCGACGCCAAGGCCGTCACCCAGTACCGGGTGGCCGCGATCGACGGCGTCACCGGCCAGGAGATCGCCGTGCGTCAGGGCGCCAACACCACCGGCCCGAACGAGGCCACCATCCGGGGCCTGAACGCGGAGCAGTCCTACGCACTCATCCTGGAGGCCAACAACGGGCTGTGGAGCCCGGTCGTCCAGCTCGGCACCCTCAACGCCGACGGCACCATCACGCCGGCGGTCGACCCGACCAACCCGGACACGGGCGGGGGGACCGGCACCGGCGGCGGCACGGGTACCGGCGGCGACACCGGCGGCGGCACGGAGACCCCGGCTGTCGTGGCTCCGACGGCGCCGACCCTGACCCGCGTCCTCGCCGGTCACGAGTCCATCACCGCGGAGTGGACGGCGGCGCAGCCGGGCAGCGCGACCAGCCCGGTCACCGGCTACGAGCTCGCCGCCACGCCCACCGCCGGCGGGGACGCGGTGACGACGACCGTCGCCTCCGGCACCAGCGGCACGGTGAGCGGTCTGGCCAACGGCACCGAGTACACGGTGTCGGTCCGTGCGCTGTCGGGCACGGCGGCGACGCCGGGCACGACGGCCAGCGGCGTCGTCGCCACGGTCACGCCGGGCGACGTCGTCACCGTCAGCCGGGCCACATACCGCGCCGACAGGCGGGAGTACCGGATCCAGGGCACCGCGGCTGACACCACGGCCAACCGGGTCCACGTCCGCACCTCGGCCGGCGCGACGATCCAGGTCAACGTCCCCGTCGCGGCCGACGGCACCTGGTCGGTCGACCTGCGGAACGGTCCGGCGCTGCCGACGGACAACCGGATCACCGTCACCTCCGACTCTGGCGCCAGCCTGACGACGGCGGTGACCCGGTCCCGCTGACCCGGGACCGCACCCGGGGCAGCGCTGACGCCCCGCAGCACGACCGCACCCCCGAGGGCCCGTCACCGATCCGGTGACGGGCCCTCGGCCTGCCGGGGGCCGCGCCGGTGTGCTGAGCTGCCGCCATGGCCGACGCACCCGCCCGCTTCAAGGACCTCTGCCTCGACGCCCACGACCACCAGGCGTTGGCCGACTGGTGGTGCGCGGCCCTGGGCTACGTCCGACGGGACACCCGGGACGACGGCACGCCCTTCGACCGGGCGGGGCCGGTGCCGATCGCCGATCCGTCCGGGGCCGGCCCGCTGATCTGGGTGAACCCGGTCCCCGAGCGCAAGACGGTGAAGAACCGGATGCACCTCGACGTCGACGGCGACACCGCCGCGCTGCTCGCCGCCGGGGCGACGCTGCTGCGCGCCAGGGACACGGAGATCCGGTGGGACGTGCTCGCCGACCCCGAGGGCAACGAGTTCTGCGTCTTCGCCCCCGACGCCTGAACACGAGGGCGAAGACGCCGACAGGGGCGGCCCGCCTGAGCGGACCGCCCCTGCCGAGGTGACGCGATGGAACGGCTACGTCGCAGGGACCCGCGGCGCGCAGAGCGCGTCGTGGGGGGCGACGTGGTCCTTCTAGAAGTCCATGCCGCCCATGCCGCCGTCGCCACCCGGCATGGCCGGAGCGGACTTCTCCGGCTTGTCGGCGATGACGGCCTCGGTGGTGAGGAAGAGCGCCGCGATGGAGGCGGCGTTCTGCAGCGCCGAGCGGGTCACCTTGGCGGGGTCGATGATCCCGCTGGCGACCAGGTCCACGTACTCGCCGGTGGCGGCGTTGAGGCCCCAGCCGGTCTCCGAGTTGCGCACCTTCTCCGCCACGACGCCGCCCTCGAGGCCGGCGTTGATGGCGATCTGCTTCAGCGGCGCCTCGAGCGCGACGCGCACGATGTTGGCACCGGTCGCCTCGTCACCCTCGAGCTCGAGCTTCTCGAACGCGACGGTGGTGGCCTGCGCCAGGGCGACGCCACCACCGGCGACGATGCCCTCCTCGACGGCGGCCTTGGCGTTGCGCACCGCGTCCTCGATGCGGTGCTTGCGCTCCTTGAGCTCGACCTCGGTCGCGGCGCCGGCCTTGATGACGGCGACGCCACCGGCCAGCTTGGCCAGACGCTCCTGCAGCTTCTCGCGGTCGTAGTCGGAGTCCGACTTCTCGATCTCGGCGCGGATCTGGTTGACCCGGCCGGAGATCTGGTCGCTGTCACCGGCACCCTCGACGATCGTCGTCTCGTCCTTGGTGACGACGACCTTGCGGGCGCGGCCCAGCAGCTCGGTGCCGGCGGACTCCAGCTTGAGGCCGACCTCCTCGCTGATGACCTGGCCACCGGTGAGGATGGCGATGTCGGTCAGCATGGCCTTGCGGCGGTCGCCGAAGCCGGGCGCCTTGACCGCGAGGGACTTGAAGGTCCCGCGGATCTTGTTCACGACCAGGGTCGCGAGGGCCTCGCCCTCGACGTCCTCGGCGATGATGGCCAGCGGCTTGCCCGACTGCATGACCTTCTCCAGCAGCGGGAGCAGGTCCTTGACCGAGCTGATCTTGCTGTTGACGACGAGCACGTACGGGTCGTCGAGGACGGCCTCCATGCGCTCGGCGTCGGTGACGAAGTAGGGCGAGATGTAGCCCTTGTCGAAGCGCATGCCCTCGGTGAGCTCGAGCTCGAGGCCGAAGGTGTTGCTCTCCTCGACGGTGATGACGCCTTCCTTGCCGACCTTGTCCATCGCCTCGGCGATGAGCTCGCCGATGGCCGGGTCAGCGGCGGAGATCGACGCGGTGGCGGCGATCTGCTCCTTGGTCTCGACGTCCTTCGCGGTCGAGAGGAGGTACTCGGTGACCGACTCGACGGCCTTCTCGATGCCCTTCTTGAGGGCCATCGGGTTGGCGCCGGCGGCGACGTTGCGCAGGCCCTCGCGCACGAGCGCCTGGGCGAGCACGGTGGCGGTGGTGGTGCCGTCACCCGCGACGTCGTCGGTCTTCTTGGCGACCTCCTTGACCAGCTCGGCGCCGATCTTCTCCCACGGGTCCTCGAGCTCGATCTCCTTGGCGATGCTCACACCATCGTTGGTGATGGTGGGGGCACCCCACTTCTTCTCGAGGACGACGTTGCGGCCCTTGGGGCCGAGGGTCACCTTGACGGCGTCGGCGAGGGTGTTCATGCCCCGCTCGAGGCCGCGGCGAGCCTCTTCCTCGAAGGCGATCATCTTGGCCATGTGGTGATGTCCTCCATGCATGGATCGCTGCACGGCCGGGTTCGGCGCCCGCGACGGACGACACCGGTGGCACGGGCACTCCGTCGGCCCGCACACCAGTGCCTCACCGCATCCGACCTGATTGGCACTCGGCACTGTCGAGTGCCAACCGAGAGTTTGGCACTCGACCCTGCCGAGTGCAAGAACGGGGGGTGGGCGCCGGCTGTTCCCCGGCCCGACCGAGTGCCTCTGCGGCCTCCCGGACACGACCGAGGCCCGGCCCCCTGGCGGGGAACCGGGCCTCGGCGAGGACCTGCGAGCTCAGGCGGAGCGCACGCTGTCGGCCTGCGGCCCCTTCTCACCCTGGACGACCTCGAAGGTGACCCGCTGGCCCTCGTCGAGGCTCTTGTACCCGTCCATCTGGATGGCGGAGTAGTGGACGAAGACGTCCTGGCCGCCGTCGACGGCGATGAAGCCGAAGCCCTTCTCGGCGTTGAACCACTTCACGGTGCCCTGTGCCACGTGTGCTCCCACGTTTCGTGCGTGCGGACGACGCCAGCCATTCCGGCGCCGGGTCTAGCTCTTCCGCCCGTCGAACACGAACGTGGAACCGAACCGCGGGAGAAGGTACAACACGAAGGGCGTGGTGAGAGCAACCTCACCCACGCCGGACACGGATGGAGGGACGACGTCCCCCGATCCGGCTGCGACCCTACTCCGTCACCCGATGAGACCGGCCGCCCGCACCGACTTCAGCGACGGCTGCACCCGGTGGGTCGGCCCGACGACCGGCTCCAGCGGGTCGAGGGTCTTGAGGCCCTCCCCGGTGTTGAGGACGACGGTCTCCTTGGCCGGGTCCAGCCGGCCGTCCTCCAGGAGCTGGCGCAGCACCGCGACCGTGACGCCGCCGGCGGTCTCGGCGAACACCCCGGTGGTCCGGGCGAGGTCGCGGATGCCCTGCACGATCTGCTCGTCGTCCACCCGGCCGACCGCGCCACCGGTGCGCCGGATCGCGTCGAGCGCGTACGGGCCGTCGGCGGGGTTGCCGATGTTGAGCGACTTGGCGATGCCGGTCGGCTTCACCGGCTTGACGACGTCCCACCCGTTGTCGAAGGCCGTGGCGATCGGGTCGCAGCCGGCCGACTGGGCGCCGAAGATCGTCCACTCGCTCGCCTCGACGATGCCGGCGGTGGTCAGCTCGCGGAACGCCTTGTCCACCTTGGTGAGCAGCGAGCCCGACGCCATGGGGATGACGACCTGGGCCGGGATCCGCCAGCCGAGCTGCTCGGCGATCTCGTAACCCATCGTCTTGGAGCCCTCGGCGTAGTAGGGCCGCACGTTCTGGTTGACGAAGGCGGTGTCCTCGAACTCGTCGGTCTCGGCGAGCTCGCTGGTCAGCCGGTTGACGTCGTCGTAGGAGCCGTCGACGGCGACCAGCGTCTGCCCGTAGACCGCCGACTGGACGACCTTGCCCGGCTCCAGGTCGCTCGGGATGAACACGAACGACGGGATGCCGACCCGCGCGGCGTGCGCGGCGACCGAGTTGGCCAGGTTGCCGGTGGAGGCTGCGGCGATCTTGGTGTAGCCCAGGCGCTTGGCGGCGGTCGCCGCGAGGCTGACCACGCGGTCCTTGAACGAGTGGGTGGGGTTGGCCGAGTCGTCCTTGACCCAGAGGCCCCCGGTGACGCCCAGCTCCGCGGCCAGCCGGTCGGCCCGCACCAGCGGGGTCAGGCCGGGGTCGAGCGAGACGCGGTCGGCCGGGTCCTGCCCCACCGGCAGCAGTGCGACGTAGCGCCAGATGTTCTGCGGGCCGGCCTCGATCTGCTCGCGGGTGACCGCGCGCATGATCTCGGGGTCGTAGTCGACCTCGAGCGGGCCGAAGCACTCGGCGCAGGCGTGCTCGGCGACCAGGCCGAAGGTGGCGCCGCAGTTGCGGCACACCAGCCCGCGGGCCGGACACGGGGGCACCGGGCCACCGGCACCGGAGTCGGCCTGAAGGGAACCGGGAGCGGTCAGGGTCATGCGACGACTACCTCCTCATCTTCCCCGCGGCGGGCCGTCGAGCCGCGCGGGACGGAATTGGCACCTCTCGCCGCGGAGTGCGCGGTCGGCGGTTGCCGGGGCTTCATCGGGCCGTGTCCCTCTGCCCCTCTGGATGAGTGGAACGCACCGACTGTACCCAGGTGACCGTCGTCGCTGCGGACCCGGCCACGATGAGTCCGTGACTGCGCGGATCGTCTACACCGACCTCGACGGCACGATGGTCGGCCCCCGGGGCTCCTTCTGGCACACCGCCGCCCGCGACCTCACCGCCGGCCCGGCCACCGCACTGCTCGACCTGCACCGGGCCGGCGTCCCGCTCGTGCTGGTCAGCGGGCGGACGTTCGAGCAGGTGGTGGAGGCGGCGCGGATCTTCGCGGCGGACGGCGCGATCGCCGAGCTCGGCTCCGTCGTCGGCTGGGACGGCGGCCGCGGCGTCCACCGGCTGACCGGGGAGCTGCCCGCCGAGCACGCCGCGCGGGCCCCGATGGAGGTGATGGCCGAGCTCGGCGTCGTCGAGGACCTGCTGGCGCGCCACGCCGGCCGGCTGGAGTGGCACGCCCCCTGGCACGCCACCCACACGACCGACGCGCTGCTGCGCGGCCGGGTGGACCCCCTGGCCGTCGACGCGTACCTCGCCGAGCGCGGGCACGGCTGGCTGACGCTCAACGACAACGGGTCCATCCCGGCGACGTCCCGGATGACCCTGGCCCCCGACGCGCTGCCGCCGCGGGTCTACCACCTGATGCCGCGCGGCATCTCCAAGGGCGCGGCGATCGCGTGGGACCTCGAGCGGCGCGGCCTGACCCCCGACGACGCGGTGGCGATCGGCGACAGCGTCAGCGACCTGGAGATGGCGCCGGCGGTCGGCCGGCTGTGGATCACCGCGAACGGGGCGACCGTCGACGGGATGGCCGACCTGCTGGCCGCCGTCCCGAACGTGGCGGTGACCGGTGCCGCGATGGGCGAGGGCTGGGCCGAGGCCGTCCGCGCGAGTCTCTGATGGAGTGGTTCTGTCGGCGTCACGCCGACAGAACCACTCCATCAGCTCGTGACGTCGCGGCGGGCGAAGTGGCGGAAGGCCAGCGCGGTGAAGACCGCCGCGTACACCAGCGACTGGACCACGCCCCGGAACAGGTCGCCGGAGTCGACCGGGGTCTGCAGCAGGTCGGTCCAGGCGAACTCCTCCGCGGTGGGGAACCAGTCGCGGACCGCGCCGAGCTGCTCGACCTGGTCGAGGATCGCGAAGACGAACATGGTGAACACCGCGCCGCCGACCGCGGCCAGGGGCGCGTCGGTGATCGTGGAGAACCAGAACGCCAGCGTGCCGACGACGAGCAGGTGGACGGCGAGGTAGCCGACCATCCCGGCCAGCCGCAGCAGCCCCTCACCCTGGCCGAGCGTCACGCCGATCGGCGTCTGGATCGCCTCGAACCCGAAGGCGATGCCACCGGCCACCAGTCCGGTGAGGACCAGCGCCAGCAGCGCCCCCACCGAGAGCACCAGCGCCGCGTACCACTTCTGCCGGAGCAGCCGCATCCGCGGCACCGGCGTGGCCAGCGTGTAGCGCAGCGACCCCCACTGCGCCTCGGCGGCAACCGTGTCGCCGAAGAACAGCGCGTAGACGACGACCAGGAAGAAGCTGGTCGTCGCGAACAGCACGAACAGGGTGAAGTTCAGCCCGCTGGAGGTGGCGACGTCGACGAGGTTCAGCCGGCTGTTCTCCGCCGCCTCCTCGCTGGCCCCCAGCTGCAGCGCCGCGATCAGGATCAGCGGCAGCGCGACCATCAGGGCGAAGACGCCGATGGTGCGCCGGCGCTTGAACTGCCGGCGCAGCTCGACCGACAGCCGCAGCGTGCGCTCGGGCCGGTACCCGGCGATCGCCCCCGTCGGCTGGACGTGCTCGGTCTCCATGCTCCGGCTCACGCCTCCTCCCCCACCAGCGCCAGGAACGCGTCCTCCAGCCGGCGCCGCGGCGTGAAGGCGTCGACCTCGAGGCCGGCCTCGACCAGAGCCTGCAGCGCCCGGACCCGGCTGGTGCCGTCGAGCTCGGCGACCAGCCCCTCGTCGGTGTGCACGGCCGACACCCCCGGCAGCCCCTCGAGGACGGCGATCGCGCGGTCGGTGTCGGCGTCGTCGACCAGGCCGACGAGCACCGCGCCGCCGGTGCCGACGATCTCCTCCACCGTGCCCTGGGCGATCTTCTGTCCCTTGGTCATGACGACGACGTGGCTGCAGGTCTGCTCGATCTCGCTGAGCAGGTGGCTGGACACGATGACCGTCCGGCCGGTCGCGGCATAGGACCGCAGCACCTCGCGCATCGCGTGGATCTGGGGCGGGTCCAGCCCGTTGGTCGGCTCGTCGAGCACCAGCAGGTCGGGCAGGCCGAGCATCGCCTGGGCGATCGCCACCCGCTGCCGCATGCCCTGGCTGTAGCGGCGCACCGGGCGGTCGATCGCCGTCCCCAGCCCGGCCACCTGGATGGCCTCGTCCATGTGCGCGTCCGCGGCCGGCCGGCCGGTGGCCGCCCAGTACAGCCGGAGGTTGTCGCGGCCGGACAGGTGCGGCTGCAGGCCGGTGCCCTCGACGAAGGAGCCCAGCCGGGAGAGGACGGGCGCGCCCGGGCCGGCCGCGTGGCCGAAGATGCTGATCCGCCCCTCGGTGGGCCGGATCAGCCCCATGAGCATGCGCAGCGAGGTGGTCTTGCCCGCACCGTTGGGCCCGAGCAGGCCGAGCACCTGGCCGCGGCGCACCTCGAAGGAGAGGTCCCGGACGGCGACGAAGCCGTCCTTGTAGGCCTTGGTCACGCCGGTGAAGCGCAGCGGGACGTCCTCGCCATCGGGTTCGACGGCCGACACCCGGCGGCGGCGCCGGCGGCCCCACAGGACGGCGACCAGCCAGCCGAGCAGCCCGAGGGCGACGACGGCGCCCAGCAGCACCCACCAGCGGGAGGTGCCGCCGACGGCCTCGGTCCGGCCGTCGACCTCCGGGACGCTGAGCGCGGCGCCGTCCCCGCCGGCGAGGGCCACCGAGTAGACGGTCGCCTCGGCCGGCAGCGCGAACGCCTGGTCGGTCGAGGAGACGACGACCCGCAGGGTGTGCCCCGCCTCGAAGCGGTGCACGATGCCCGGCAGGGTCACCGACACCTCGGTGGGCGCGGTCGGGTCGGCCGACAGACCGGTCAGCGCCAGCGGCGCCACCTGACCGGCGGGGAGGGTCATCGAGCCGTCGGGCCCGACGTCGTAGAGCTTGGCGAACAGCGTCGCGGTGCCGCGGGCCGAGGCGACCGCGAGGTCGACCGTCGGGGCGCCCACGACCTCGACCGCGCTGTCGAGCGGCTCGCTGTCGAAGGCGGCGAACTGGCCGGGGATCTCGAAGGAGCTGCCACCCAGGGCCGCGCTGAGCGAACCCAGCCCGGGCACCACGGTGATCGCCGCGGGGGTGCCACCGGCGGGGGTGACCACCGGCTGCGTCGACCCGCTGAGCGGGAAGGTGGACCGGGTGGCGGGCTCGGCGCCGGCCAGGCCGGGGTACGCCGGCGCCACCACGGTCTGGTTGCCGCCCTGCACGTTTCCGACGCCCGCGCCGACCCCGGCGGGGACGGGGAACTCGAAGCCGGTGCCCGGGTCCTCGCCCTCGCCCCGCAGGTGCCAGTCGAACCACCCGGCGACCTGCTCGCGCAGCCGCTCCCGGGTCCGCTCCGAGCCGGAGTCATCGTGGCCGCCGGTGTACCAGACCACCTTGACCGGGGTGCCGTCGGCGGCGATGCCCCGGGCGTTGGCGTCGGCCTGCCCCAGGCCGAACAGCGAGTCGCGGGTGCCCTGGACCAGCAGCGTCGGGGCGTCGATGCGGTCGAGGACGGTCGCCGGGCTGCTGCGGTCGAGCACCGCGGCGCTCTCCGGCGTCAGCGTGCCGGTGGCCGCGGCGGTCTGGTAGGCGGCGCAGATGTCGGTCCTGAACCGGCCGCAGGTCAGCAGCTGCTCCACCTGCGCGGGGTCGACGGACGCCGGATCGAGCTGCGGGAGGCCCGCACCTGCCGCGGCCGGCAGCCCGCCCTCGTCGTCCTCGCCGGTGCCGCCGCCCAGGGCGTCGAGCAGGCCCCCGGTGGGCACCGACCCGACGCCGAAGAACAGCCCCGACCACAGCCGCTTGTAGACCCCGGCGCCCGCGCCCTGCGGAGTCGCCGCGACGGTCTCGCCGTCGGCGGCACCGACCTGGGAGGGAAACAGCGCCGCGGTCAGCGAGTTCCAGGTGATCTGCGGGGCGATGGCGTCGATGCGGTCGTCGTAGGCCGCGCCGAGGAGGGACAGCGCCCCGCCGTAGGAGGCGCCGGCGACGCCCACGCGGGGGTCGCCCTCGCCGTCGAGCAGCACGTCGTCGCGCTCGGCCAGCCGGTCGAGCTGCGTGGAGAGGTCGGCGACCTCGTAGCGCGGGTCGTTGAGGCCGATCTGGCCGGTGCTGCGGCCGAAGCCGCGCGCGGAGTAGGCGAGGACGACGTAGCCGCGCTCGGCCAGCAGCCGGGCGTCCTCGGCCACGGAGTCCTTGCTGCCGCCGAACCCGTGCGCGAGGACGACGGCGGGGGCCGGCCGGTCCGCGGTCGCGGAGCCCGGCAGGTAGAGGGTGGTGTCGAGCTCGACGGCGTCCGCGCCCGAGCCGGAGGGGACGAGCGACTCCTCGGTGGCGACGTCCTCCGCGGCCGCCGCCGGCGCGGCCGGCGAGACGACGAGCAGGACGCCGGCGAGCAGCGGGGTGAGCAGGGCGACGAGCGCTCCGCGGGCGCCGGGGCGCGGGCGGGGACGCACGGGCCCGCGATGGGGACGCACGGAGCGGCCAACGGTCGACCGCAGCCCGGTGTTCCGGACCCGCCGCACCGGCTCGGCGCGGCCCGGCGTCAGGGCCGCCACTCTCCGGTGGCCACGAGCACGAGACCGGGGACGGCCACGTCGGGGACCTCGAAGAACCGCACCGCTGGGCCGTGGATCTCGGGGAACAGCTCGACCAGCCGGACCGCGGCCTGGCGCTGGGTCTCGTCGCCCTCGGTGTAGTAGACGGTGGTGACGGCGATGTCCCCGCCCTGGTACTGGCCCACCCCCGGCGACTCGAAGCCCTGCCCGCCGATCGCGCCGGCGACGTCGGCGGCCAGCCCGGTGATGCCGGTGGCGTTGAGCACGGTCACCGGAGCCCGGACGTCCGCGGCCGGGGCGGCGCCCTCGGCCGGCGGCAGCGGCTCGACCTCCAGCGGGGGCAGGACCGAGCTCGGCGGCGCGGTGGCGGCCGACGTCGAGTGGGTGGTCGCGGTCGACTGCGACCGCGAGGCCTCCTCGGCGTCCGGGACGGCGAAGGAGTAGACGCCCAGCACCACCAGCGCGACGACCGCGACGGCGAGCAGGCCGGTCGCGGCGCGGCGGACACCCGAGGGGCGGCGCGGGCCGTCCTCGTCGTCGAGCCGGACCGCGGTCGCCCCACTGCGACGGCCGGACTTGCGGCGCTCGGCCTCCGCGGCCTGCCGCTCGGCGCGCAGCGCCGCCCGGCCGCCGACGACCTCCGTCGACGGCCCGGTGACCGGGCCGGTCACCGGCCCGCGGCGCAGGTCCGCGGGCTCGTCGAGGTCGTCGTCCTCGTCGACCCGGTCGTCTTCGTCGGCCCAGCGGTCGTCGGCGTCGCCGCGGTCGCGGGTGGTGGCGTTCCGGTCGGGGATCGCCTCGGTGGCCGGTGCCGGGGTCCGCCGCGCGGAGTCCTCGGCCCGGGCGGGGTTGCGGTCCGGGATGGCCGTGGTGACCGGCGCGGGGGCCGGCCGGTCCGGCTCGACGCGTGAGGGGCTGGTCCAGTCGCGGGAGCCGGAGCCGTTCCGCGACGGCGCCTCGACGGCGGCCGGCCGACCGGCCCGCCAGGACGGCTCGGCGGCCGGCTCGGTGCCGGTGCCGCGGCGCGGACCCGCCTCCGGCCGGGGCTCGTCGCTGCCGTGGCTCGGGGTGGGGACGGCCTGGAACGGCGCGACCGTGGTGCGTGGTGCCACCGGCGCCGGGGGGGCCACCGGGGCGGCCGCCGCGGCGGGTGGGAGGGGCAGCCGCACGCGGGTCTCGGGGGCCGGCTCCACCGGGCGGGGCCGCGCGGCGGG